>NZ_JBRCUV010000009.1:0-47680 GCF_053498235.1 Thermodesulfobium sp. | reverse complement strand
ACACTATTTTTTTTGTTAAATTCTTATCTTTATGTAAAGAACCAAAATTTTGTATGGTCACAGTCAAGAGAAGGATTTGGTCATTCTTATAAAGGTGAAAAATCTTTAAAAAATTATGACATAAAAAAAGAAATAACTATTGAGCAAGGACAAGTAATAAACGGCGATTTTATAGTACATGATACGTTACTAACTGTTAGTGGTACGATAAACGGCGATCTAATTGCTTATCGATCTGATGTAATTTTGAAAGATTCTGCTGTAATAACAGGAAAGGTAATCATACACAATGGTTCTTTGAAAAAAGATAGTGGAGCTCAAACAGGTGAAATAGTTGAAATTTTATCAAAGAAAACTCCTCCGCCATTTTTAAATGTGAGGCCGTTATTTGGCAAAAATGTTGACGGCGCATTAGTGGTTGATTTTAGAACTCTTATAAACAATTTTGAAGCTAAAATATTCTTTTCAGTATTGATATTTTTCATGTGTTTTATTTATTTTCTGCTTTTTAAAAATGTTGTAATAGAAAAATATAATCTTGTTTACAAATTCTCTTTAAAGGCAATATTTTTTGCATTTTTTATATTCTTATCTGTTCCAAGCATATTTTGGTTTTCAAGGGAAGAGCCATTAATTGCGATAATCATATTAACTATTATGTCAATTTTTAGTATACCAGGTACATCATTCTTTATATTTTCAATTTTTAAAAATTTATTCTATTTGATTTTAAAAAGGGATGTACCCTACTTTCTTTATGTCTTGCTTTCCTGCATGTTTCTATCTTTAACAGTTCTAGTTTTTAATGGAAGTCTGTTTTATTTGATTTGGTTATCTCTTGGGCTTTCTTATACTGTTTTGCTATACAAGAACTCTTAAAGATTTGATATTTTTATGCTTTTGTTATATATTTGTTAAAAATGTAATTTGATAATGTTAAGGAAGGGGAGATTAGGTTGTTTAGGACAAAAGAAGAAATTACAAAGATTTTTAGAGAAAATGGGTTATTAGTTAACGGAGAGATAACTTTAAACAAAGATAAACTTAGAAAGAATGTTATTGATAATCTTATTAGAACTGCTGTTTTTACTCAAGATTCTGAAATAAAAAATTATTGCTATTTTCTTATAAGAAAATTTGCAAATATGATGGGCGTTATTTCTTCTTCAATTCATGATTTATATATTGCAAAGGGAAGAGGAGAAGCGCTAGAATTTACTGTTCCAGCGATAAATATTAGGTGTTTGACATATGACTTTGCAAGAAGGATTTTTAAAGTTGCTCTAAAGAAAAATGTGGGAGCTATGATATTTGAAATAGCGAAATCTGAGATTGAATATACATTTCAAAGGCCTATTGAGTATATTTCCTGCGTCTTAGCTGCAGCCATTAAGGAAGGTTATGAAGGAGCTGTTTTTGTTCAGGGGGATCACTTTCAGTTCAGTTCAAAAAATTATTTCTCAAATCAAGAATTAGAATTAGAGAATATAAAAAATATTACAAAAGAGGCAATAGAAGCAGGTTTTTATAATATAGATATTGACCCGTCAACTTTGGTGGACTATACAAAGCCAACTTTAATTGAGCAACAATATCATAATTATATAAACACTGCAAAAATGACTGATTTTATAAGATCGATTCAGCCAGATGGAATAAACATTTCGGTTGGAGCAGAGATCGGACATATAGGTGGTAAAAATTCAACTGTTGAAGAATTTGAGGCCTTTATGGGTGGATTTTTATCAAATTTAAAATCAAATCCTGGGATTTCTAAAATAAGTGTCCAAACAGGTACTGCCCACGGGGGCATTCCTTTACCTGATGGTAGAGTAGCTAGCGTGAAGCTAGATTTTAACGTTTTGGATTCTATTGGAAAATGTGCAAGGGAAAAGTATCATATAGCAGGTGCTGTTCAACATGGGGCTTCAACACTACCTGATGAATTGTTTAACAACTTTCCAAAACATAAAACTGCTGAAATACATTTGGCTACAGGATTTCAAAATATTATGTTTGATTATGCGCCTGAAGAATTCAGGGAATATAATTTTAAATTCATTGAGGATAACTTTAAATCAGAATGGAAAGAAAATATGACTAGAGAACAGTTTATCTATAAAACAAGAAAAAAGGTATTTGGACCATTAAAAGAAAAATGGTGGAATTTGTCAGAAAGTGATAAAAATAGAATTCTTGATGCTTTAGAAGCAAAAATTGAATTTCTCTTCTCTCAGTTAAACGTTTTTGAAACCAAATCTTACATTGATAAGTATATTAATTTGGTAAAGGTAGAATATAAAAATAATATTGTTTTAAATAATAAAAATGTAGATTTCCGCTCTTTGAAGTTTGAAGAAGGAGCTGATTAATAGTGTCTAAGATTGAAATTGGAATAGATCTTAACCGCTTCATTCTTGAAGAAGAAAGACAATTTCCTCAGGCTACGGGGTCATTGAGTCTTGCATTGATGTCTATTGAAAATGCTACAAAAATAATATCATCAAGAATTAGAAAGGCTGGACTTGCAGATGTATTGGGTAAAGTAGGAAAGATAAATATTCAGGGGGAAGAAGTTCAAAAACTAGATCAACTGTCAAATAATTGGTTAATTGAACACCTTTCTGATTCTGGACAATTTTATGCTTTAGCTTCGGAAGAACTTGATGATGCTATTTTTCCTGAAAAAGGAAAAGATGGTAAATACGTAATTGCTTTGGATCCCCTGGATGGTTCATCAAACATAGATGTAAATGTAAATGTAGGGACAATATTTTCTATATACAGAAAGTGTTGTGAGGGTGTAGAAAATTTCTTCCAGGAAGGTTATAAGCAGGTTGCTGCTGGATATGTAGTTTATGGTTCTTCTACTATGCTAATGTATACTACAAAAAACGGTACTCACGGATTTACTCTAGACCCATCAATAGGCTCATATCTTTTGTCTCATCCCAATCTGAAGATGCCCTCAAGAGGAAAGATCTATTCTATTAATGAGGGATATTCTCAAAAATGGGATGAATCACTTAAAAAATACATTGAAAATATAAAGTCCAAGAATTATTCTTCGAGGTATATTGGTTCTATGGTAGCTGATGTTCACAGAACCTTACTTAAAGGGGGTATTTTTGCATATCCTGGAGACAAAAAAAATCCTCAGGGGAAGTTGAGGCTCCTTTACGAAGTTGCCCCAATGAGTTTGCTCATAGAACAAGCAGGAGGTAGGGCAACTGATGGCAAAAATGAAATATTGAACATAAAGGCTACCAATCTACACCAAAGGACTCCAGTCTTTATGGGGAGTAAAGAAGATATAGACGAACTTATGGAATATATCAATTTAACCTGAGGGTCTTCAAAGTAACGCGTGCATCCTGTTCGAGAATAGTGCTTTTAAATTCCAAAAATTCCCCACTCCTCTTGGGGGGGATTTTATGTTATTTTACTATAGATAAACCCTTTGAATCTTTGAGGAATTTTTCTAGTCCAATGTCGGTCAAAGGATGTTGTACGAGCTGTTTTAATGTTTTAAATGGAACGGTTGCAATATGAGCCCCCGCTTTTGCTGCTTCTACAACGTGTAGCGGATGCCTTATGCTTGCTGCAATTATTTTTGACTTTGAACCAGTTATCTTCAGAATTTCAGATATTGATCTGACTAGGTTCATCCCATTATATGAAATGTCATCTAATCTGCCTATAAATGGGCTTATATATACTGCCCCAACAATAGATGCTAAAATGGCTTGAGATTCTGAAAATACAAGTGTCATATTAACAGGGATATTTTCCTTGGATAATATCTTTGTAGCTTTTAGACCATCTTCGGTTATAGGAATCTTGATAACTATATTCTCTGCAATTTTAGCTATTTTTAGGCCTTCTGAAACCATATCCTTAAAATTTGTTGATACTACTTCCGCACTTACTGGGCCATTTACAATACTGCAAATCTTTTTTAAGTGATCAATAGGAGCTGATGGATTTGCTTTTGCAAGTAGCGATGGATTGGTTGTTACACCTGAAATTATACCGAGTTCTACTCCTTCTTCTATTTCTTCAATCTTTGCAGTATCTAAATATAATTCCAAGATTTACACTCTCCTTGATTTTTTCATCTATTATAAATTAATTGCTTTCAAAAATCTATAGTACAGCTTTATCATGTAAATTTGATAGTTATCTATCTAATGATATAATCTAAGCTTGGTTGTATATTTTTTAAACTGGAGGAAGAATGATTTTTTGTGTTGGAACAATAGTATTTGATACCATTCTTGTTGTAAAAAAACTAGCCATGGTAAACGATGCGGTTTTGGCTGAGGAATATAAAAGAACTTTTGGTGGAGCTGCTGCGAATTGTGCTGTTACTATAAAAAAGCTCTCTGTTGAATCAGGTCTTATTTCAGCTGTAGGAGATAATGATTTTCACCATGGATACGAAAAATATCTTAAGGATTTAATGATAGATACAAGATTTATATTTAAAATACCAAATGGGTATTCTCCAAGAAGTATTTTAATTACAAGAGTGCCTGACGGTGCTCAACAAATTTATTTTTACGAAGATAAAATAAATTATGAAAAAATTTTAGAATCGAATATTCAGCACATTTTAAATAGTTTAAGTCTTTGTAAAATACTTCACTTTACTACTGGGTATTATGATTTTTATAAAAAATTACTTATGCAACTGAAAGAGACTAACAAAGATATAAAAATAAGCTTTGATCCAGGACAACAGACGTTAACTCAGCCAGAAAAAGTAATTGAAATATTACCTTATGTTGATTTCTTATTTATGAACGAGTTTGAAAATAAAAAATTGTGTGAAACTTTAAATGTAAAAAATATTATGGAATATAAGGAATTTGAGCTTTTATGTGTCACTTATGGCGAAAAAGGTTCTAAAATCTTTTATGATGGCTTTAATTATAAGATTCCAGCTATTCCACCTGAAAGGTTTATTGATTCCACTGGTGCTGGAGATAGTCACAGAGGTGCATTTTTAGCTTCATATCTTCTGGGGTTTGAATTTATTGATTGTGCCTATATAGGCGCCTCGGTGGCTTCTTTTGTATTAGAAAAGGATGGCGCTCAAACCAACTTGCCTAATCTCGATATGGCTATTGAAAGAGCTAAAAAGTATGTAAACTCAAATTTCACAGTTTCACGTCAATCATAGCTGAGACGCCAACTCCCAAAACTCTGCTAAATTTCAATGGATTAAGGGAGTCAGACGGTATTAAAGCCTTAATTCTAAATTTGTTATCACTGAAATTAAGCTCTAACTGCATAACAGCTTGTACAGTTTGAACTCTTTCGGCTGGTCCTGAAACTTGAGCTGCGCCCACATATGTTCCATTACCTATTGAGATGATAGGCACGACCTTTGTCATTTCTTGAGTTGATATATTTCTGTTCATCAGGGCAGTATTAATAAAATCATTTATTTGTCTACCAAAAATTTTAACTGCTATTGCTATTCCTCCACCTTCTAAGATACTACCGAGATTGAAAGCATAAAGCTTTGCAGGCGATAGAAAAAATAGACTGCAAATAAGAAGCGCTACAGTAACCCTTTGAAAAATAAATTTTTTCATAGATTAATACCTCCTTCTATTTTTCTAAAGATTATAACTTAAGTTAGTTATAAATAAATTAAATTTTTGACAAAACTATAAATTTTTTATACTATTTTCTAAATTAGTTTTATATTGGAGGTACCTTTGATGATTATTGTGATGAAACCGTCAGCAAGTGAAGAAGAGATTAATAGGGTAGTTGAGAAGTTGAAAAGCTTAGGTTTTGGAGTTCATCTTTCAAAGGGAGAGGTTCATACTATAATAGGTGCAATTGGAGACAAAAGATTACTAGTCGAGCCCCTTGAAGTTTTGCCAGGAGTTTCTGAGGTTATTCCAGTAAGAAAACCGTATAAAAGAGCAAGCAGGGAATTTCATCCTTTGGATACTGTAATAGATATGAAGGATTTAAAAATTGGCAGCAGGCAACTAGTAATTATGGCTGGACCATGTGCTGTTGAAAGCAGGGAACTATCTTTTGAGGTCGCAAAAGCTATTAAAAATCTGGGAGCGAGTATTTTAAGGGGTGGAGCTTTTAAACCAAGATCTAGTCCTTATTCTTTTCAGGGACTAGGCGAAGAGGGATTAAAGTATCTTAGAGAAGCCGCTGATGAATATAAATTGAAGGTTGTTACAGAAGTAATGGATACTAGAGATGTAGAGTTAGTCGCTTCTTATGCTGATATACTTCAAATTGGGACAAGAAATATGCAAAATTTCCCCTTACTAAGGGAAGTAGGCAGTTGCTCTAAACCTGTTTTGTTAAAGAGAGGTCTTTCCTCATCGATTGAAGAATGGCTGTTGGCTGCTGAGTATATCTTAGCTGAGGGTAACGAAAATGTTATTCTTTGTGAAAGGGGAATAAGAACTTTTGAGAAATATACAAGAAATACCCTTGATCTAAGCGCGGTGCCTTTAATAAAGCAGCTTAGTCATCTTCCTATAGTTGTTGATCCTAGCCATGCTACTGGCAAAAGGTCTCTCGTGGCACCAATGGCAAGAGCGGCTATAGCTTCTGGGGCTGATGGATTGATGATAGAGGTCCATCCAAGACCAGAGGAAGCTTTATCGGATGGTCCTCAATCTCTAAATTTAACTGAATTTGAAATTCTAATGAAAGAAATTCGTCCTATTGCAGAAGTTTTAAATAGAACGCTATAAACACAATGAATTTTAAAAATATTTGTATTGTAGGGCTTGGTCTGATAGGTGGGTCGCTTTCTAAGGCCTTTGCTTCCAAGGGATATAGCGTTTATGGATTTGATTACGATATAGAAACTATTAATATTGCCAAATCTGAAGGGATTTTTTCGCATTTAAGTAATGAAATTGATTCTAACGTTTCTAATTGTGATCTTGTATTTGTTTGTGTAAGTATTGAGAAAACTTTAGATGCCTTTAAGGCAATTATTCCATATCTTAAAGAAAATTGCATAGTATGTGACGTGGCGAGTGTAAAATCGCACTTTTTTAATGAAGTTATTAAGATAATCCCTAAAAAGGTTAATTTTATAAGTACTCACCCAATGGCTGGTACTCAGTATAGTGGATACAAAAATTCGTTTAAAGAAATTTTTATCGACAGGCCATTTCTAATAATTAAAAATGAAAAGGCTAGGCATTTAGTTGATGAACTTTCTAATTTTTTGAAAACAAATCTTTGTGTTAATGTTTACTTAATTAATAGTGTCCATGAACACGATACTCTTGTATCATTGATTAGTCATTTACCCATGTTTATAGCAGTATCCCTATCAAATACATTAAAGAAATACAATCAAGACTTTCCTTATCTAAATTTGGTTGCTGGTCCTGGTTTTAAAGATACCTCTAGACTAGCCCTCCAAAATCCAAATTTCACTTATTCCATATTTAAATTAAATAAAGAAGAAATTTCAAAAGTTGTTGACTCATATTTTGATACCTTAGCCTCTCTTAGAGAGTTTCTTGAGGAAGACTTAGAAGCATTAAGATCAGAAATTGTAGCAGCTAGAGAATTTAGAGGGAGGTTTTAAATTATGAAAATTTCGGGAAAAATTAAAAGTTTTTCTTCAGAGATTTATGTTCCTTCTGATAAGTCTATTACTCATAGACTTTTTATTTTTGCACTATCAAGCAAAGGTACCTCTATTATTAGAAATCCCTTGTTAGGAGCTGATACCTTATCTACTCTATCAATTGTAGAGCAACTAGGAGGAAGAATAGAAAGACTTGAAAATTCAATTGTAATTAAGGGAAAAGGACTAAGGGATTTGGATGAACCATCAGATGTGTTAAATTGTGGAAATTCTGGTACAACAATAAGACTTTTTTCTGGGTTGCTTGCTGCTGAAAAAAGGGGTTTCTATGTTTTGACGGGTGACAGTTCCCTAAGAAATAGGCCTATGGGAAGAATAGTTAAGCCCTTATCCATTATGGGCGCAAATATATTTTCAAGACAAAATTTTCTTGCTCCATTAGCAATTGTTGGGAATAAAAATGGTCTTGATGGAATCAATTATAATATGCCAATTTCAAGTGCACAACTAAAGTCTTGTTTGATTTTAGCAGGTCTTAAGGCAAATTCAAATAGTATTATTACCGAACCATTTCCTTCAAGAGATCACACTGAACTTATTCTTTCTTTTTTGGGAATAAACATAAAAAAAATTGAGAATTCAGTTTATGTTTATCCTTCACAGGAATTGGCACCATTCGAACTAACTGTTCCTGGAGATCCTTCATCTGCGGCATTTTTTGTAGTCCTTGCGACATTAGTATCAAAGTCTAGGCTAATAGTAAAGGACGTATGCCTTAATCCATTAAGGATAGGATATATTGATGTTCTCAAAAGAATGGGTGCAAAAATAGCTCTTGAATATATTTCTTCTGATCCTGAACCAATTGGCAATATTCTTGTAGAAGGGGTAGAGAAGTTGGTGGCTACAGACATCGTTCCCGCGGAAGTTCCTAAAATTATAGATGAAATACCTATAATTTCGATTGCAATGGCTTTAGCTGAAGGTAAAAGTGAAATATCCGGTGCCTTTGATTTAAGAAAGAAGGAAAGCGATAGAATAAGTGCAATTTGTTTTAATTTAAAAAATATGGGTGTAGATATTATAGAGAAAGAGGATGGCTTTATTTTAAATGGTATAAATGAGCTTAAATCTACAAATATTAAAACTTTTGATGATCACCGAATAGCAATGGCTTTTAGTATTGCTGCACTTTTAGCAAAAGGAGAAAGCACAATAGACAACCCTTCTTGTTGTTCAATTTCTTTTCCAGATTTTTATGATAGACTTTTCAGGTTATGCACGTAAAGGGCTTTATTTTTTTATTTTTAGGTTATTGAATTTCTCAAGGAGGAAAGCCTTTGCGTCTTCTTCGTCTTTAACTTCTCCTCTAATCATAGCTCCTTTGAGCATTTTTAAGGCTATACCTACAGCTGGACCTGGTTCTAGGTTTAGCAGATTCATTATTTCTTTTCCGTTCAATGGAAGCCTTTTTGGAGGTTCATAATATAAAGCTGTTTTAATTATTTTTTTGTATAGTCTGTATCGCTCTAATATGTAAGATAAAGTAATTTTTTGGCCTCTACTTGATAATCTATCTGCTAGGCTAAGAAGAGTGATATTAACGGTATAAGGATAAGTTTTGCTCAAGAATTTTAATATATGTGCTTCAGGATTTTCTATAGGTATGAAAATTGGTTGCATATGATTCTTAACAAGGTGTTTTAGTTCCTTTATTTCTGATTTTGAAAGTCTCATCCTTCTTGCAATTTTTTCAACAATTATTGCTCCTTCATGATCGTGATTTAGATAACTTATCTTATTTGAGTCAAATTTCATAGTTATTGGTTTTCCAACGTCATGTAAAAGAGTAGCCAATTTCAACAGCTGTATATTTTTCCTTCCTCCACCAATTATATGATTTAGATAGAAGGTAAGTTTTTCTGAAATGTCTTGCCAAATAGGTGATTTTAAAAGCAAAATTCTTTCAAGGCATCTTAAGGCTTCAAAGGAGTGTTCAAGTCCGTTTAAGTGATGAAATCTTTGAGGTTCTGCACTTACTCTTTCTAGCAATGTCAATTCTGGAAAAATTACTTTTAAAATTCCTACTTTATATAGATTATAAAGAACGTTGCTTGAGTTTTTTAAGTTTAATATCTTAAAAATTTCATCTCGCACCCTTTCTGACGGAACCTGAGAAATTAAAGGTGCTTGTTCCATAATTAAAATACTTGTTCTTTCATCCAACTGGAAATTCATTTCGGCTACAAATCTATAAGCTCTAATTAATCTGACAGGATCTTTAATAAAAGCAAGGTCACTAGTTAATCTAATTTTTTTATTGATTAAATCTCTGATTCCTTCGGCAGAATCAAAGAGAGCTCCGTCACTCATTCTGATGGCCATCGAGTTTATTGTGAAATCCCTTTCTAAGAGATCTTCTTGTAAATTGCTTCCTTTTGGTTCAGAAATATCTATTTGTAAACCCTCTTTTATTATACGAATAGTTTTGGCAGTGTAATTAGCACCTTTTAGAAAAAAGAACTTGCCACCTAAATTGTTTACTAATAACTTTGCTACATCCGCTACCGAGCCCTCAGAGACAAGGAAATCATAATCGCTTATTTCTCTGCCGACTAGTAGGTCCCTAACTGCTCCTCCTACCAAAAAAACATCCTCAAACGCATTTTCATCTAAAAGGATGTGAATTTTGTTGAGCAAATCATTTTTTTCTATTAATTCTTTTAAAGAAGTTATTTTTGCTCCCCCTCTTTTATCAAAATTATTTTAAGATCAATCAATAGGTTAATTATAAATCATCATGATGAAAAAATCAATTTTTCTCTTTATCTGCCTTTTCCCAATTTTCTAGTTTAAGTTTTACAAAATCTAGTATGTTTTTTTGCTCCTCTTTTGATAAAACTTTTAAGGCATAAAACATCATGCTAAATTCTGGCTCTTCGGAAAACTTCTTTGTTAGGTCTTCAGTAATATAACCTGCTCTTAAATATAACTCCAACTCATCTAATCCGAGTACAGCAGCTATATTTTTTAAAACCTTCGGAGATGGAGGAGGCATTTTGCCTGATTCAAGTTTATTGACATAACCAGGATCTATACCCGATAACAAAGCAAGCCTTCTTTGATTTATACCCTTTTTTATTCTTGCCTCTTTTAAAAATTTACCGAATTCATTTTCCAAATTCGTTCACCTCTTAGTTTTAATAAAAACCACTCAAACCTGCTTCTAAGTTGTACACTTCTTCAAATCCTTTGCTTTTAAGCATAATTGATGCCTGGTATGATCTTGAACCAGTTCCGCAAAATATAATAATTTTTTTATTTTTAATATATTCTAAATCAGAACTATATAAAAAATCAATAGGAATATTGATAGCATTCTTGAAGGGCGAAGGAACTCTTTTAAATTCATCTTTCGATCTTACGTCCAATAATACTATGTCCTCGCTTTCTTTGTTTCTTTCTAAAATTTCTTTTACTTCTTCAAAGGAAATGGCTTTGTACATCTTGTTCTTTTTATTTTCATATATTTGAAAGCCTTGAACTAGGATGTCTACGGAATTTGAAAAAGGTGGTGAATAAGATAAATCTAGAGTTAGTGCTTTATAGTATGGAATTTTATTCTGAATTATTGTTGCAGCAACATCAATTGTTTTGTCAACACTAGCCTTGTTGCCAATACATTGAGCGCCAATTAAATTATCAGTTTTTTTGTCGAAAATCAACTTAATATTCATTTTATTACTTCCAGGCATATAGTGTGGCTTGTCAAAGCCAGAGTAATATATCGTTTCAAAGTCTATACCCGATTCCTTGGCCTCTCTTTCACTTAAGCCAGTCCTTGCAACGTTTATTTCCAATATTTTAACAATAGCAGTGCCAATTGCTCCCTCAAAGGCTTGAGAGTTGTTTTGCATTATATTGTTAGCTACAAGCCTGCCCAATCTATTAGCATAAGTCGCCATGGGGGAGTAGAAAGTTTTATTTGTAATTAAATTTTTTATTTCAATACAATCTCCAACTGCATAAATATCTGGATTTGAAGTTTGTAAAAACTCATTTGTAATTATTGATCCTCTCGGAGACAACTTAAGCCCAGCTCTTTTTGCTATTTCGGTATTTGGTTTTACGCCAGAACATATCAAAAACATATCTGCTTCTACTTCTCTTTTGTTAGAAACAGCTTTGATTGTTTTGTTGTTTTCTGAGATAAATTTTATTATTTTTTCGCTTGTATATACTTCCATTCCATTATTAAACATCTGTTTTTTTAAATATAACCCTATCTCTTTATCAATAAGCGCAGCAAGTGGCCAATCAAAAATTTCAAAAATTGAAACGTCTATATTTAAGTTAAATAAGGATGACGCAATTTCACAACCTATTAAACCTGCGCCTAAAATACAGACTTTATTAACCTCATTTTTATCTAAATATGATTTGACTTTTATAGAATCTGTGGGATCTTTTAAGGTAAATACATTTTCATCTTCAATTGAAAGTCCTTCTATAGGGGGAATAATAGCTTTTGAACCAGTAGCTATTACTAATTTATCGTATTGAAATCTGGTTTCTTTGTTATCTAACATGTTTAAGGTTGAGATAGTTTTTGAATCAGGATTAATTTCAGTAACTAAATAATTTAGCAATAAATCTATATTTCCATAATTTTTAAAATAATTTTCGTTTCTTAACGATTCAAATGACGTTTTTCGTAAATCGTCGAAGTCTTTGACTAAACCTTCTAAGTAAAATGGCATTCCGCATGCTGCAAAGGATGGATATGAACTTTTATCTATGACCAGGATCTTTTGTTTGAAGTCTAATCTCCTTAATCTCATTGCGGTTTTAAGACCCGCTGGTCCTGCTCCGATTATAATTACGTTAAACTTGTCCAAGATTGTGCCTCCTAATCTCAATTTTACATATCAGTTTAAATATTTTATTACAATTTTTTAATTCTATTACAATTTTTTTAATTTTGCAAATTATTTTCTTTCCTTAAGCAAATTATAATTTATAATATATTTTATGTCCTTTAAATTTGATACAAATGATCTAGATTATAAGGAAATTTTAAAAAAAATTGGTAAACATGCTTTTTTACCTTATATTAGGGATAAGATTTTAGCTATTGCACCGCTTGAAAGTCAAGAAATAAAAGTAAGACAAGCGTATATCGCTGATGCAATTGAAATCTTGTGGAAATATTGTGATCCTAGAGAAAAATTGTCTGAAGTCGCTATTGAGTCTCTTATCAATTACAAAAATCACTATTCTTTTTCTTTTAGGAATTATTTTGGTTTTTTGCAATTTTTAAAGGCAGTTAAGGTTTCTAAGGAGTTTTTTTTGAAAACAGGACTTGATTATAACTTCTTTTATAAATACTCTTTAGAATTAAACTTTCCAAAAAACCTCTTTAATATTCTTGAAGGTGTTTTTGATGATGAGGGCAACATAAAAGATAATGCGAGCGAAAAGCTATATGAAATAAGAAGAAGCATAAAGAAACTTGAAATAGAACTCAGTAACTTATTGGATAATTATGTTAAGGGAGAGAATAGAAAATATTTTCAAGAAAGTATTGTTCTTGAAAGAAATGGATTTTATTTGCTTCCTGTAAAAATTGAATATTTAGATAAAATTCCAGGTACGATTAGAGATACCTCAGCTTCAGGACTAACAGCTTATGTTGAACCGAATATTTCTGCACAAATGGTTAGTAAAATTAGGCTGAAAAAAGAAGAAGAAATGAATGAATTAAAACAGATATTAAAAAATTTAGATAAAAATTTCTATAATAATAAGGAAGTAATTCAAGAAAGTATTAATTATTATGAAACTGTGGATTTTTTGTTCTCTATAGGCAATTATTCAAAAGAAAATAATTGTATAAGACCTGAATTTGTTGATGAATTGATACTAGATTTTAAAAATGCAAAGCACCCACTTTTGAATAATGCTGTAGGACAAGACTTTTTCTTTAATAAAAATTCAAGAGGTTTTATATTAACAGGAGCAAACGGTGGTGGTAAATCTGTTGCGCTAAAGAATTTACAGTTAAACGTGTTTTTGGCTTTTTGTGGTCTTTTTGTTCATGCAAGTGACGCTAAAATTGGTGCTTTTAAAGGTTTGTATTCAGATTTGTGTGATATTCAAGATTTAAATTTGGGATTAAGCTCCTTTACTTATCATGTAAACAGGTTAAAGTTTTTTTTAAAGAATGATCTAGCAGATTCAATAATTTTAATAGATGAATTGGGAAGTGGAACAGATCCCAAAGAAGGTTTTGCTCTGGCAAAATCAATTATTAAATATTTTTTGAAGAAGGGTGCTTTTGTTGGTATTACTACACATATTTCTGAGTTAAAATTAACTAATATCAATGGATTTAAAATAACTTTGGGAGCGATGGAATATGACAAAAATTCAAATCTCCCTACTTATAGACTTTTATGGAATTCAGTTGGGAATAGTCACGCTTTAGATGTTGCGAAACAAATGGGTTTACCTTCTGAAATTATTAATGATGCAATGGAATATCTTCTTAACGATAAGGTTTACAATGAAATGGTGAAATTACAAGAACTTACCGACTTTTATAATAAAAAGATTGAAGAGTTAAAGATTAAGGAAATAAAATTATTAGAGGAAAGAAATGCTTTAAAAAATGAATTTATTCAACTTAAAAGTAATTTGAAAAACCAATATGAAGAAAAGATTTCTCAGCTAGAGAAAATGATATTATCTGCAGACTTGATTGTTAAAGATCTAAAGAAAAGTTTAAACCAATCAAAAAGAGAATCTATATTAGAGAGTATAAAGAGGTGGGAAGACCTAAAGACCTTAATTAAGGAGAAGATATCTAAGAAAGAAGAAAATCTTAAAGATCATATTAAGATAAATATTGGCGATTATGTTAGTATATCAACAATGAATATCTCTGGTAGGGTTATAAAAAAACAAGGCAATAGAAGTTTAGTTCAGACAGGACAATCTAAAGTCTGGGTTGAAGATTCTGTATTAGTCCCTGACGAAGAAAAGAGTGATATGAAGATGATAAGGGATCGCTCAAATACATATAAAATTTTAAGCGATCTTAAAGGTAAAGGCCCTAATTTTGAAATAAGCGTAAGAGGCTTGAGGGCAGAAGAGGCAATACAAAAGGTTGAAAAATTCATTGATAAGTCTTTAGTATCTAATGTGCCTTATGTGAGAATCGTTCACGGTAAAGGTGAGGGTATCTTAAGGAAAATTATTCATGAAATATTAGAAAAGCACCCGCAAGTAGAAAGTTTTAGCTTGGCTGATCCTAATGAAGGAGGTGCTGGAGTAACAATTGTATATTTTAAATAGATCTTTTTTGAAAGAATTTTTTGTTATTTCTTTGTTTTTATTTTTTGTTGCTATATTTTCTGGAACTGCTTGTGCGCAAGATCTAATTTTTACTCCTTCTCCATGGCAGCTAGCAAAACTTCCTTTAAATAGCAGCCTTAATTTAGACTTTTCTTCGGGTGAATTTATTCCAGGACAGCAAAATTCGATTCAAAGAGTGTCAATTATAGTATTGAGCAATGATAACCCTTTTTGGGATTCCGATAAGGCATCTGTCTACTTGACTGAAGAAGAGAGGGAGAAATACTATTCTCCTATTCCGGGCAGTTTTTTTGGCCCTCCTCAGTCGAGATGGTTTTTTATTACATTTTCTAGATTAGCCTCCTTTTCTAGTTGTACAATAAAGGTAATTTTGAAAGGTGCGATTGTGCCAACTGCTAATTTGTATTTTTATACCAGCAATGGAATTTACAAAAACACTAAAATAGGATTTGGATATTATGATACAGTTAGTTATACTTTCAATTTAGGGCAGCCTGGAGATAGTGTTACATTAGTAATATTAAATTCACCATCCGATTCTGGCCCCAATATGGTATCTAATTGGAGAAGTTTAGACTATAAAATAGAGGTTTCAGGGAACCCTTAGTGTTTACAATATTCATTCTAGTAACTATAATACATAGGAATTTTAGTACAGGAGTAGGAGGGTCATATGAAGGAAATAATTAATTTGACTCAAGAGGGCTACGATAAATTAAAAAATGAGCTTGAATATCTTAGAGATATTAAACTAAAAGAAATATCCGAAAGAATTCAAGAAGCAAAAGATTTTGCAGAGGACTTTGGCAATCTTGAATATGAAGAGGCAAAAAATGAACAGGCTATGGTTCTTGCAAGGATCAATGAGCTAGAAGCTCAACTTTCAAATGCAAGGATAATAGATAAAGACAAGATAGAACTATCAAGAGTAGGTATTGGGTGTAAAGTTGTTGTAAAGGATCTTAACAAAAAAACAATAAAGGAATATACTATTTTAGAACCTATTGAGGCGGATCCTATAAATGGAAAAATATCATTTCAGTCTCCTGTTGGTAAGGCTTTGTATGGGAAACAGGTTGGAGATGAAGTAAACGTTCATACGCCAGGAGGTCAGACTTTAAGATTAAAGGTGATAAGCATTGAAAGAGCATGAAGAAGAGCCTTTTTTAAGTGATAAAGCTTTAGAAGATGAATATTATAAGCAAAGGCTTTTGAAAGTAAATGCCCTAAGGGAAATGAAGGTTGATCCATATCCTGTTAAGTCAAATTTCGTTGATTATATTTCTAATATAAAACGTAATTTTGAAGATAACAAGATAACCGATAAAGAGGATATAGTCGTAGTAGGTCGTCTTTTTTCTAAGAGACTTCATGGGAAAATGAGTTTTGCAGATATAATTGATTTTACTGGAAAAATTCAGATACAACTAAAGAAAGATATTTTAGGTGAGCAATATGATTTTTTCAAAAATTATATTGATATTGGAGATTTTATTCAAGTTTCTGGGAACATCTTTAGAACTAAAACAGGTGAAATTACAGTTCTAGTTAAAGAGTTAAAGATATTATCGAAGGCGTTAAGATCGCTACCTGAAAAATGGCACGGTTTAAAAAATGTAGAACTCAGATATAGGTTTAGGTATTTAGATCTTATATCAAATCAAAAAACAAGAGATATATTTGTTAAGAGGAGTAAAATAATAAGTTTTATTAGAAAGTTTTTTGAAAGTAAAGGGTTTTTAGAAGTTGAAACACCTATGTTACATTTGATCCCAGGTGGAGCTTCTGCAAAACCATTTGTAACTTATCATAATGTTTTGGAAAAAAGTTTATTTTTAAGAATTGCACCGGAGTTGTATTTAAAAAGACTTTTAATTGGTAATTTTCATAAAATTTTTGAAATAAACAGGTCTTTTAGAAACGAAGGAGTTTCAGTAAAACACAATCCAGAATTCACAATGCTTGAAGCTTATCAAGCTTATTCTGACTTAGACGGTATGATGCTTCTTACAGAAGAGCTTTTAGTTTACCTTTGTGAGAACGTTTTAGGAACTACCGATGTGGTTTATCAAGGAAAGACGTATAGTTTTAAGCCTCCTTTAAGAAGAATTGATTTTGATGAATCTATAAAGGAATACGTTGGCCTAACTGACGAACAACTCAAAAACAAAGCTTTTTTGCAGTCTTTTGTAAAGGATTTAGGATGTCAGTTTAGCAGTGAGTGGGGAATTGGAAGATTAAAGCTTGAAATATTTGAGCATCTTGTAGAAAAAAAGATTGAAGAGCCTACCTTTGTATTTGGTTATCCTGCAGAAGTTTCACCATTGGCAAAAAGAGATCCTTCAAATCCTGAAAAGGCACATAGATTTGAACTAATTGTGGCTGGTAGGGAGATAGGGAATGCACATAGCGAATTAAATGATCCTGTTTATCAGAGAAATATGTTTTTAGAACAAGCAAAGCTTAAAGAAAGTGGCGATGAAGAGGCTCAGATGATGGATGACGATTTTATTTTTGCACTTGAACACGGAATGCCACCAGCCGGTGGATTAGGTTTAGGGATTGATAGAATAGTTATGCTCCTGACTGATTCTCCTTCGATAAGAGATGTTATATTCTTTCCTCATTTAAAGCCAAATTAAATTATGGAAGGTGAATTTATTTGGGACTAAATGAAACTATTGATGATTTAAGATGTCTTATTGACATTTTGCCCGATGATTTTAAATGTTGTGTATTAGAACTTAAAGATCTTAATGATATTGTTGAAATTGTCTTAGATCTTGGCAGATATCCTGAAGTTAGATTTCCTGACGATGTGTTTGAAGTAAATACCAGACAGGTAACAAGAGAAGATCTACAGAATGTTACGAAAAAAGTTGGCGCTTTTTCGGGCGATAACAGGGCTGGAATAGAAAGAACATTACACAGAATTTCTTGTATAAGAAATAGATCTGGCGAAATTGTCGGTTTAACTCTTAGAGTTGGCAGAGCTGTTTTTGGCACTATTGATATAATAAAGGATATAGTTGAAAGTAAAGAGAACATCCTTTTAATGGGTCCTCCTGGCATAGGAAAGACTACTAAATTGAGAGAGATTGCTAGAGTTTTATCTGTAGACATGAAAAGAAGAGTTATTGTAATAGACACTTCTAACGAAATAGGCGGGGATGGTGATATCCCTCACCCTGCAATAGGAAAATCAAGGAGGATGCAAGTTCCTACTCCTGAAAAACAACATGCTGTTATGATTGAAGCTGTTGAAAACCATATGCCACAAGTTATAATCGTTGATGAGATTGGGACAGAATTGGAAGCTCAAGCAGCAAGAACTATTGCAGAAAGAGGGGTTCAACTTATTGCAACTGCCCATGGTAATAGTTTAGTAAATCTAATTATGAACCCAACCCTGAGCGATCTTGTGGGAGGTGTTCAAGTTGTTACTTTGTCAGATGAAGAAGCTAAGAGAAGAAGAACTCAAAAAACAATTCAAGAAAGAAAAACCCAACCAACTTTTAATGTAGTTATAGAACTTTTAGACAGAGAAAAGATGGTTATACACAAAAACGTAGATAAAGTTGTTGATCAGTTGCTAAGGGGAGAACAAATAAGGCCAGAAGTACGCTCAAAATCTAGTGACGGTAAAGTAATAATTGAAGAGCAACGTATGGAACTAAAAAAAGAAAGGCTTCCTAATAGAGATTCTTATGGCAACTTTGAAACAAAAAAGAATCTTGATGTAAATGTTTCTAAAGAATTTTTAAATATCTTTTCTTTTGGTGTAAGTAAAGATATTTTGGAAAGGGTTTCAAATGAGTTAAGGATTTCAATAAATATAGTTAAAGATCTAGACATTGCGGATGTTGTTATAACATTAAAGGGTTTTTTGAAGGCAAGAGGCAAGTTTTTTGATGAGGTTGAAGAAAAAAATCTTCCGATATATGTTATGAGAAGTAACACTATAACACAAGCAAGAAAGATTTTGTCTGAAATTGCTCAGCTTAGATCTGTTAATTTTGAAGATATAGATTTTGAGAAATTTGAAGCCTTAAGGGAAGCAGAAGAAGCTATCCAAAAGGTTTTAAGAGATAAAGTTTCAGTCGAGCTTAGTCCGAGAAATGCCTATTTTAGAAGGTTACAGCATCAATTGGCTGAAAAATACAATTTGTTCTCTGAAAGTTTGGATGAAGAACCTAGAAGAAGAGTGAAAATATTTGCAAAATAAAAAGAAGGGTCTTTTTATTACTTTCGAAGGAATTGAAAAAAGTGGTAAAACAACTCAATCAAGATTGCTTTACGATAAATTAATAGCCTTAGGGAAGGATGCAATTTATTTAAAGGATCCTGGGATCACTGAGCTTGGAGAACATATCAGAAAAGCATTGTTATTTGGAAAAAATATTTCTGTCGAAGCTGAGGTATTTTTATTTGCCGCTTGTAGGGCTCAATTAGTTAACGAGTACATTTTTCCAGCATTGAAAGAGGACAAAATTGTTATTTGTGATAGATTTTCTGATTCAACCTTTGCTTATCAAGGGTATGGAAGAAGTGTTAATCTTTCATTTTTAAAAAAGATTGACGAGTTTGCAACAAAAGGGATTAAACCTGATTTGACTTTTCTCTTTGACTTTTCCTTTTTGGAAGCAAGCGAGAGGTTTTCGGAGGATAAAGATAGGATGGAAAACGAGAATATAAATTTTCACAATAGGGTAAGAGCAGGCTATCTTTATCTTGCATCTATGGAACCCAATAGATTTTTTTTATTGCATCCAAAATTTGATAAAGATAAACTTCATAAAATTGTTTTACAAAAGGTCTTAGAGAGAAATATTTAATAAAATGTTTGAAAAAAGATTTGAATTTTTTGATAGGTTGTTTGAAAATATTGAAGAACTAAATATAAAGTCATTTATGATATGGGGTCAAAAAGGGTGTTTGAAAAAACAAATAGTAAGAAGTCTTTTAGAAAGGATTTATGGTTATAAGTTTGACTCTCTATACCAGAACAAACCAAACTTTTTCTCATTTGTTTTTGGTAAACAAGTTCAAAATGAGCAATTATCTGATAGAAGTTTTTTGAGGGAGCTTTTAAACGACATCTTGTGGCAGAAGAGGATTAACGATGAAATTGTTACTGTATATGTTGAATTTGGGAATGATCCTCAAAGAATGAGAGATGTTGTTGAAGTTCCTGATTTCTTTTTAAAAATAGTAGAGGAGCCACCAGCTAATACATATTTTATATTTTTATCTGATTTCCAGTTGATGTCTACTTTGAAATCAAGATGTATTGAAATTTATGTTCCTTTATTTTCAGACAAAGAAAGTACAAAGCTACTTATTGATATGAATAGATATTTTCAAGATAACAAAGAATTTGGCGATCTCATCTATGGATGTCCTGGCTTGCTAGATGGCAAAGACGAAGTAATATTGGAAAATATGAGAGAAAGATTTCAGTTAATGGTAAATTTTATTAAATCTGAAAGATCTAATAAACAAAATTATTCGTTCGATGATGTCTATAAAGATCCAGAACCTTATCTTTCTCTGTTTTTTTTTAAATCTCAACTGTTAAAACTATTTAAAAATAGAGAGATAACTGCTGTCAAATATCTTGAAGCTTTAGGTAAAATAAAGTTAGCGAACGAATTTTATTTAAACAGAGTTAATCCTTCATCAATATTTTTAATTACAAATTTCTTGTTAGATTCAAAGGAGCTAGAATGAACTATTATTTTGTAAAGGTTTTGCCATTAAGAAGATTTGGATATTTTTCGTCTGAGGAAATTTTTTCAAAGGGCGATTGCGTTGTTGTTGAAGGTAATTTCGGAATAGAAATGGGAATTATTGATTCGATTGTAGATGGAACACCTGATAATATTGAAAAGGTTAAAAAGATTATTAAACTAGCAAGCAAAGAAGATATTAGTGGAATTCAAGAAAGAGAAGAAAAAGCGAAAGAAATTCTTTTACTCTCGAAAGAACTGGCTAGAGAACTAAATCTTGAAATGAAATTTCTCAAAGCTGTGTATAACTCAGATGGTTCTAAAATTACAATTTACTTTACAGCTGATGGGCGAGTTGACTTTAGAGAATTAATTAAAGAGATCACAAAAAGAGTAAAAAAAACTAGGGTTGAATTATTTCAAGTTGGCTCAAGAGATGCTGTAAAGTTATTGGGTGCAATAGGAAGCTGCGGAAGAGAGGTTTGTTGTGCCACATTTTTAGATGAAATTGACACAATATCAGTGAAAATGGTTAAGGATCAGGGTTTGCAATTGAACCCTACAAAGATATCAGGCGTATGTGGAAGACTTTTATGCTGTATGTCATATGAGTATCCATTTTATAGCTGCTGCAAATCTTTGTTTCCAAACATAGATGATTTAGTTAGAACTTCAAGGGGTATAGGAAGGGTTATTGAAAATAGATATCTGAAAAACTCATTTGTTATAATGTATGAGGATGGATTAAAGGAAGAAATTTCTATAGATCAGTGGCACAGAGAAAATGGTGATGAAACGGCGTAGTTTTTTGGTGCTTTTTTTTACATTAACTTCTTCTATGATTTTGCCTAAAAGTGCTAGTGCATCTTTAATTTCTACACAAGAAGAGATAAAAATAGGTCGAGACGCCTCTAAAAGTTTTGAAAAGAAATATGGATTGTATTATGATCAGTATTGGAACGAAAAGGTTTCAAGTATCGGTGCAAGATTGGTGTCAGTTTGCGATAGAAAAGATTTACCTTATAGCTTTAAGATCGTTAACATAAATCAGATCAACGCTGTCTCATTTCCGGGGGGATTCATTTATGTATACAAGGGATTGTTAAATTTTGTTAAGTCGGATGATGAGCTTGCATGTGTCTTGGGACACGAAATTGGTCATGTATGTAGAAGACATGTTGTAAAAAATATTGAAAGGGAATTCTATGCAAATTTATTGCTACAGCTCTTTTTAGCAAGAAGTTCAACTTTAATTCAATATGCGGCTGGAATAACAGAGAATCTAGTGATGTTAGGTTATAGCCGTGAGGAAGAATACGAAGCAGATCACTATGGTACAATCTATGCTTATAGGGCTGGTTATAATCCCTGTGCAATGATCACCTTTATGGAAAGGCTCAAAACTGTAGACAAGGAAAATTTTGGTAAAGCATATGAAATATTTTCTGATCATCCTTCTACAGACAACAGAATAAAACGTCTTCAGGAGTTAGACCAAGAATTAGGGGTTCAATGTAACGTAACTTAATAAATTATTGTTTATAAGGAGGAAAAGGGACAATGGACAAAAAACTAATGGACGTATATGTTTCTGATATTGCTCACCATATGAAAGACTTTTACCAAGATCTAACTTTTTATAAAGATGGCAAAGTAGACATGCTTGATATAGAAAATATAATCTTTCTTGGAATAGGTGGTTCTGCCATATCACCTAAAATATTTACTGAAATTATGAACGTTAATAAAAAAGTCTATTTCTTTTCTATTTTGAATGGAAGTGAAAATTTGCCAGATCCTGCTAAGAGCTTTGTTTTTGCTTTTAGTTATTCTGGTAATACTGTTGAAACATTAAAGAGTGTTGAGATGATATCCAAAAATGGTTTTAAAGGCGTGGGCATCTCATCTGGGGGGAAAATGATTGAGTTGTGTGAAAATCTAAATTGGCAACACATTAGTGTGCCTTCTGGTAGAGCACCAAGAGCTGCCATGCCTTTTACCCTTTCTATTTTATTTAAATATGCGTTAGTAAATAATTGGACTGAATATGATGAAAGCGATATTTGGGGCGAAATAGTTAGGCGTTCGAATATTAAAAATAAATACTTGCCTGAAGTTGATTTTGAAGATAACATTTCAAAAAGAATTGCATTTAAGCTTGCTAATAAGAAAAATATTATACTTTGGGGGGTAGAGTCGATTAGTAAAAACATTGCTTATAGATTTAAATCTCAACTTGAAGAGAATGCAAAACAACTATCTTATTATTCCTTTTTACCAGAGGCTTCGCATAATCAAATTGTTCCAATTTCTCTAGTTGATAATAAAGAGGATTATATTGTTTTGATTTTTAGGATTCCAGAAAGGGAATCGGTTTTATTATCTACTATCATAAGTACCGTAAAGACATTTTTAAATTCTGAGGGGATTGAAGTAATGGACGTATTTGGTTTTGGGGAAAATCATGTTTTGGCAGGGCTTGACCTTATATATGCAACTGATTTTGCTAGTTATTACCTTGCATTGCTTAAAGGGATTGAACCTGAGCCAATTGAACCAATTGGCAGGATGAAAGTTATTTTGAACGATAATCTTCGCAAAGTTCTCTGATAGGACATACTTGGCAATCTTGTTTTCTTGATCCACAAATATTTCTACCTAATTCGATTAAATATAAATGAAGGGCTTTTAGTTTCTCTCGATCTTTAATAGAGTTTTCTATTTCCAACTGAATGTTTTTTTTGCTTATTTTTTTATTTCTAATCTTCTGAACAATTCTAGAAATATGGGTGTCAACAGGAAAGGAACTCTTTTTTAAACCAAATAATATTGCACAGGAAATAGTCTTTAAACCTATTCCGTCAATGGCAAGAAATGTATTGATAATTTCAGAAACTTCTAATTTTCTGATTCTTTTTTCTGCTTCTAAGTATTCTTGATTTAAAAAAAATTTTTTACCAAGAGCAAATAATGTTTTGGTTTTTTGATTGGTAAGTCCAGCGATCTTAATAGATTCTTTGACTTTGGTGTAGTATTTATCATTTGATAGGTTTTTCAAATCATAATTTATGATTTTTATAAGATTGTTGTAAGCTTGTATGGAGTTTTTATCCGTAGTGTTTTGCGAAAGTACTGCTTTGATTAGTTCGTGGAAGAAGTCTTCATCTATCCTATTAATATTGCCAAAATAATCTTTTAATTTATTCAATATATTTTCATAATAATTTTTATTCATTTTCGCTCCATTAATTTTTTTCTTAAAAATATGATACAATATTTAATGCTTGAATTAATGTTGGAGGGGTGTCCGAGCGGTTTAAGGAGCCGGTCTTGAAAATCGGTGTCCCCTTTATTGGGGCCGTGGGTTCGAATCCCACCCCCTCCGCCATTTATTTAAAACGCAAAGATGAAGAATTAAATAATCTAAAAAGTCAGCTTGAGTTTGTTTTGGTTAAATAAAAGGTTGACTTTATAAAATTTTATATTTATACTAATTAAAAGTGCCGAGGTGGCGGAATGGCAGACGCGCTAGTTTGAGGGGCTAGTGAACGCATAGTTCGTCAGGGTTCAAGTCCCTGCCTCGGCACCAAAGGCTTACCTGCAATGTGCTGTTGGGTGGGTTCTTAAAAGGGAGGTGAACTTTGCTCTAGGTTTTGTTTTTGTAATTAGAGGAGATAGAAAAGGTTAGATGAGATAATTTAAATTTATGAAAAAGGTCTTAGGAGGTTATTTATTTATGTTTTTGGGTAAAGTAAAGTGGTTTAACAATGAAAAGGGCTATGGATTTATTTCAAAGGATGACGGGAGTGGCGACGTCTTTGTGCACTATAGTGCAATCCAGGGTAAAGGATTTAGAACCCTAGAGCAAGGTCAAGCTGTCCAATTTGAAATTGTAGATGGCCCAAAGGGACCACAGGCATCAAACGTTACTAAGGTATCATAAATAAGATATTATTATCTTTAAAATAATAATTTTTTAGTATTTGAACATTTCAAAAGCCCCCGGGGAGGGGCTTTTGTTTTCTTAGTTTAATAAGTGGTAGGATATATAAGAATAATTGTGAAGTGGTTTTACAATTATAACTATTATAAAGTTTAATCTCAAAGGAGGATAAATATGCAAATAATCGTGAAAGATAAAGGTGTAAATTTATCGGAAGATCTAAAAAATTATACTTCCAACAAATTTTCAAAATTAGAGAAATTCTTTAAAAAAATAATTGAAGTTCAAGTTGTCCTATCTAAAAGCTGCGCTAAAAAAACTAAACAAATCTTTTCGGCTGAGGTTACTATCTTTGCAGCAGGTTCCACGATTAGGGCTCAGGAAAGTTCAGAGGATTTGAGGACTGCGATTGATTTAGTTTATGATAAACTTGAAAGACAAATCTCAAAATATAAGGAAAAGTTAGTGCAAAGACACAGGAATTTAATAAGCGAGAACTTCTTAGTACAAAAAGGTGATGAAGTAGTTCATGAAAATAATGAAAATAAGATAGTCAGGACAAAAAGATTTCCTTTAAAGCCAATTACTCCAGAAGAGGCTATAATAGATATGGAGCTTTTAGGGCACAACTTTTATGTTTTTATCAACTCTCAAACTATGGATGTTAACGTAGTTTATAAGAGAAACGAAGGTGGATACGGTTTAATTGAACCTGAAAAATAAATATGAGGAATATAAATGTTTAAAAAGCTTTTAAGTAAAATTTTAGGCTCAAATAGGGAAAACGAACTAAAAAAATACTACGAAATAGTTGCCGCAATTAATAACAAAGAAGAAGAGATAAAGAAGTTAACAAGGGAAGACTTTTTACAAATAACCAACAACTACAGAAACTTCTTAAAGGATTATAAAGAAAAAGAATTTCCAAGTGAGATTCTTATTAACGCCTTTGCAATGGCAAGAGAGGCCTCTTTGAGGACATTAGGCCTCAGGCACTTTGATGTTCAACTTATCGGCGGACTTGTGCTCAATGATGGTAAAATTGCAGAAATGGCTACTGGCGAAGGCAAAACTCTTGCTGCAACTACGGCTGCTTACCTTAATGCGCTAAGTGGTAAAGGTGTACATATTGTTACTGTAAACGACTATCTTGCAAAAAGAGACGCCGAATGGATGAGACCTGTTTACGAGTATCTTGGCGTTTCTGTAGGATATTTACAGAACAATTTCAATAATGAAGAGAGAAAAGCAGCGTACAATTGCGATATTACATATGGTGTGAATCATGAATTTGGTTTTGATTATTTAAGAGATAATATGGCTTTATCTATAGCAGAGCAGGTCCAGAGAGGCTTGAATTACGCAATTGTAGACGAAGTTGACAGTATTTTAATTGATGAGGCTAGAACTCCTTTGATTATCTCTGGAAGAGCTGCCCAAAAAACAGAATTATACAATAGGCTTAACCCAATAGCACTTAGATTAAAACCTGAAGAAGATTTTACACCCGATGAAAAGACTAAAACGCTTTCCTTGACTGAAGTTGGAGTTGCTAAGGCAGAGAAATTACTAGGTATTGAGAACCTTTATGACGTTAAATATATTGATGTCCTTCATGTTCTTATCCAATTGTTAAGAGCTCATCACCTTTTTAGAAAAGAAAAAGATTATGTAGTTAAGGATGGCGAGGTAATTATCGTAGATGAATTTACAGGAAGATTAATGCATGGGAGAAGATATTCTGATGGTTTGCACCAAGCAATTGAAGCGAAGGAGCATGTGAGAGTCAGAGAAGAAACGCAAACTATAGCAACGATTACTATTCAAAATTATTTTAGATCTTATGCTAAATTGGCAGGTATGACGGGTACTGCAAAAACTGATGAAGCTGAATTTATAAAAATTTATAACTTAATGGTAGTAGAAATACCCACAAATAAACCTGTAATAAGAGTTGATTTTCCTGATGTAATATACAAAAACGAAGAAGCCAAATTTAGAGCTGTAATAAGGGAAATTCAGGAATGCTTCGAAAGAGGTCAACCAGTTTTAGTTGGGACCGTATCTATTGAGAAATCAGAAAAGCTTAGTTTACTTTTAAAGAAAAAAGGGATCCCTCATCATGTTTTAAATGCAAAATATCATGAAAAAGAGGCTGAAATAATTTCTCATGCTGGTGAGAAGAAGTCGGTAACTATTGCTACCAATATGGCTGGTAGAGGAGTGGATATTGTAATTGACGATGAGGTGAAACAACTTGGTGGGCTTCACATAATTGGCACTTCAAGGCATGAGAGTAGAAGAATAGATAATCAGTTGAGAGGACGTGCAGGAAGACAGGGAGATCCTGGTTCATCAAGATTTTATCTATCCTTAGACGATGATCTTCTAAGACTATTCGGTTCTGATAGACTTGTAGCCCTGATGAACAAGTTGAATATTGATGAAAATGAACCAATTGAACACAGTTGGGTTACAAAAGCCGTTGAAAACGCACAGAAAAAAGTAGAAGAAAACAATTTTGCAATAAGAAAGCAGCTTATAGAATATGATGACGTTTTGAATAGGCAGCGAGAGTATATCTATTCTGAAAGGCAAAAATTACTAACTCATGAAGATTGTAAGGATATAGTTGTTGGCTGGATCGAAGACCTTGTGGATAGACTGGTGGATGATGCGTGTCCCAAAAAGACAATTAATGAAGAAAATTTATCAGTTCTTAAAGAATCTTTCCAAGAAATTGTAAAGATAGACGAAGAAGTTTTTGATAACTGTAAGGATGTATCAGACTTAAAGACAAAGCTTAAGTCTTTCTTAAAAGAAAAATACGATATTAGGGAGTCAGAGTTAGGTTCGGAGTTGTTGAGAACATTAGAAAAGTATATATCTCTAAGAGTTATAGATGAAAAGTGGATGGAGTATTTACAGGACAACGATTCTCTTAGAGAGGGAATAGGTCTTAGGGCTTATGGACAAAAAGATCCTCTTGTGGAATATAAAATAGAAGCATCAAAGCTATTTCAGGAAACAGTTACCCTTATTAAAAAAGATACTTTAAAATTTTTATTCAATGTAGTTGTTGAAAAAAGGGAAGATTTGGCTGAAAAGCAACAAAATGTTCAAACTAAAACCAATATAAATGGGGCTAATAACAATCAAAGGAATACTAAAAAGAAAAAAATAGGCAGAAATGACCCATGCCCTTGTGGTAGCGGTAAAAAGTATAAACATTGTTGTGGAAGGAACGAAAAATGATAGAATACGATATTAATTCTTTGAATGAAAGAATTATAAAAATTCGTGACTGTCTTTGACCTGGATAATAAAGCAAAAAAACTAGAAAATATAAGAAATGAATTGGCGAATCCAGAAATTTGGGAAGACGTACAGAGGGCTTCAAATTTAACTCGGCTTGCTGATAGTCTTCAAAAAAGCATTGACGAATGGAATAATCTAAATTCTATTTTTGAAGATTTTTTATTTTGGACAGAATTTCAAGGTGAAGATGTAGAGTCTGAGCTTACAGAAAGCTATAATAATTTGATAAAGATTCTAGAAGAAATGGAATTTAAGGCTCTTTTATCTGATAAATACGATAGCTATGATGCCGTGCTCACGATAAGCGCTGGGGCAGGTGGGGTTGATGCACAAGACTTTGCAGAAATGCTTCTTAGGATGTATATTAGATGGGGTGAAAAGAATAATTATACTGTGGAATTGGTAGATCAAAGCCCAGGTGATGAAGCTGGAATAAGATCAGCTACCGTCTTCTTTAGAGGAAGATATTCTTATGGTTTTTTGAAATCTGAACAAGGCGTTCATAGATTAATTAGACTTTCTCCCTTTGATTTTAATAACAGAAGACATACATCTTTTGTTTTGGTTGAGGTCACACCCTTAATAGAGGATGTAAAAGAGGTAAATATAAATAGCCTAGATTTAAAGATAGAAACCTTTAGGGCTTCTGGTGCCGGTGGTCAGCATGTAAACAAAACTGATTCTGCAGTAAGGATTACTCATTTGCCAACTGGAATTGTTGTTACATGTAGGAATGAAAGAAGTCAATTTCAAAACAAAGAAGCAGCAATGAAGATCCTTATTTCAAAACTAAGCAGTCTCTATGAAGAAAAACAGAGGGATAAGCTAAATGAATTTAAAGGCGATACAGATGCTTCATGGGGAAAACAGATTAGAACTTATGTATTGCATCCCTATACAATGGTAAAAGATCATAGAACAAATTTAGAAATTGGTGATGTGTACGGAGTTTTGGATGGAAATATTGACGAATTTCAAAAAGCGTATTTATTAAAACAATCAAAAGAGAAGAGTAAGGGTGATTAAATGATAAATAAAAGATTTCTTTTTTATTTGGGAGTATTGATGCTTTTTTCTTCAGCTTTCTTTTCTTTTATTATCTCTTCAATTAGATCTGACGTGGAAATAAAAGCCGATAAACATATATCAATTGTAATTGACTATGAAGGTTTTAGAGATCTCGCCGAGCTAACAAATTATCCCTTTGATAAATTTTTAACTGAACTTAGGGAAGAAGGCGTTACTGCAGTTGCTCTTAAAGAGTCAAATCTTAAATCACTTGTAGAACGTGGAGAAGTTTTTTTAGTTCATCCTGATGAAAAGTCAATTAAAGATGGAATAATATGGGTAGCAGAATTTAGAAGTCCTGATTTAGCAAAAGAAGTATATAGTAAACTAACAAATAAATATCGTGGTCTAATTAAAAAAACCTTTCTGAAAGGCTCATCTATATATTCTTCTGATGAGGACTTGCCATCTTTGTATTTTGGTTTTCTTGATAGGGAAATAAACTTTTGCAAGAAATTAGGTTTTGACATTGTGTTGAGACCAATTAATGATTTTCGATTTTATGGTAATAAAGAGGATTTTGAAAGATGGGTCAATCAGTATCCAAAAAATGTATGGATGATAATATTTGGAGAAAGAGAAGTATTGGGTTATCCGAAGTTTATTGATGTTTATGCTAAAATCTTAGAGAAAAATGACATACGTTTTGGTTATGTAGAATTTGCCAAGCAAAAGGGCATAGACGAATTGGCTAGGATGATTCCATATCAGGTGTTAAGGGTACATGCAATTACAAATAATGAAATACCTGGGGCTAATGTTATTTATTCTGATAGCAGGTTTGAATCTGGAAAGAAGATAAAATATTCAGATGCTATTCCTAGGTGGGGTCGAGCGATCAAAGAGAGAAATATAAAGGTGTTATACGTTAACCCGTGGGGCGAACCGTTGAAGGGCGATCTCATTAACACAAATCTTGAATACATAAAAAATATTGTTCAAGAAATAAGACTTCAAGGATATGTACCTGGTAAGGCTCTTTGGACTGCACATGACGAGTTTTATTTTAAACCAGTAAGGCTTATCTGGATATTTGGTATATTTTTCTCTCTTGGATGTTTATTATTACTTATGTGTTCTGCAAATTTAAATACAAGAAAGATGCTATTCTTTTTTACTACTCTTGCGCTTGTAAATATTTTGTTATTTATTCTAGGAAAGTTTAATTTTATAGCATGGGAAACGGCACTCTTTAGTTCTACTTTTGCACCAATTTATTTGTATAATAAGGTTAAAAATTCTAATTGGTTGTTATTTTTTCTTAATTTTGCTATTGTTTTTGTCATTTCAATTTTGGGAGCACTGTTAACTAATAATATATATTTATCTGCAACATCTGTTATTGGGATTAATATCTTTCCATTGATAAAGCTACTTTTGATACTGCCTATTGTACTTTTGGGATTAAGAATATTTTTCAGAACTATCAACATAAAGGACTACGTTAATGAAATTATGAAACCGATGAAAAGAGTTGAATTCGTCGCCTTTTTGATATTTTTGATAGTTTTGGCTATTTATGTTTTAAGATCTGGAAATCAAAATCCTATTGGTCTATTTCCTGACGAGGAGCATATAAGGATATTTCTGGAAAAAACTCTTTTTGTAAGGCCAAGGTTTAAAGAATTAATTGGATATTCAATGCTTGTTTTTTCCTTTTATTTGTACAAATTAAATAGCGTTAATTTCTTTAAATTTTTCTTCTTGATTTCTTCAGTGGCCTTTATATCGCTAACAGATACTTTTTTACACATTCACATTCCAATATATATCAGTATAATTAGAAGTCTGGAAGGAGTTTTCTTTGGTACACTTATTGGAATTATATCTTGTATAATTGTGAATATTTTAATAAAAGTCTATAAAACGAGGTTTGATACATGATCGTAGCGATTGATGGTCCTGCTGGAGCTGGTAAGAGTACAGTAGCTCGCGAATTAGCCAAAAAGCTTAATTTTAAGTATATAGATACTGGTTCAATGTATAGAGCTATAACTTTTGAGTTGATAAAAAGAAATCTTGAAAATTCTAAAGATCTAGAAATGGTTTTTAAGGAAATAATAAATTCAATTGAGCTTGATTTTATTGATGGCAATGTTGTTTTAAATGGTGATGTATTGACGAAAGAAATAAGAACGCCGCTGGTAGATAAAAATGTTTCTAAGGCAGCTTCTAGTGAAGTTGTCAGGTCTTTTCTTTCTTCTGAACAAAGAAAGTTGGCAATTAATTCGACCAATACAATTTTGGAGGGTCGTGACACTACTACTGTAGTATGTCCAGATGCCCAGGTAAAGATATTTTTAACCGCTTCGCTTGAAGAAAGGGCGAAAAGAAGATACAAAGAACTAATTGAAAAAAATATTAAAGTCAATTTTGAAGATGTATTAAAGCAAATTGAAGAAAGGGACAAGTCTGATTTGACCAGAAAAATTGGTCCCCTTAAAGTAGCTGAAGATGCAATAGTAATTGATTCAACAGAAAAAGACGTACAATGGGTTGTTGATAAAATACTTTCAATTGTAATAAGTAAAAGGAATGGTTAGTATATAATCCGATTAAGATTTGAAAGGAGAAAAGAAGTTTGGATGATTTGCATTTGAGAGAACGTGCAGTAAATATAAGGGAATCTATAATTAAAATGATTACTGCTGCGAAATCGGGACATCCTGGTGGATCACTTTCTGGTGTGGAAATTTTAGTTTCTCTATTTTTTGGTGGAGTTATGAATTATGATCCAAAAAATCCTCAACTTGAAACAAGAGATAGATTTTTCCTTTCAAAGGGGCATGCTGCACCGCTTTTGTATTCTACTCTTGCAGAGGCAGGTTATTTTGATAAGTCAGGGCTAGTTACTTTAAGGCAGTTAAATAGCCCATTTCAAGGCCATCCAGATATGAGGAAATTGCCTGGGATAGAGGCCTCTACAGGTTCTTTGGGGCAGGGTTTATCAATTTCTGTTGGTTGTGCTCTTGGTTTAAGACTAAAAGGCTTTAATTCCCATGTTTTTACGTTATTGGGAGACGGAGAGTTAGAAGAAGGTCAAATTTGGGAGGCAGCAATGGCAGCGAGCCACTTCAAGCTCGATAATCTTACTGCAATTGTTGATAGAAACAAACTTCAAATAGATGGTTTTACAGAAGAGGTAATGTCTATAGAACCATTAAATGAAAAATGGCTTTCTTTTGGGTGGAATGTAGTAGAGTTAAACGGACATAGCTTTGAAGAGCTGATACCTGCACTTCAAAGGGCAAAAGGAAGAAGTGACAAAAAACCTTTAGTAATTATTGCACATACTATAAAAGGAAGAGGGGTTTCGTTTATGGAAAATGTGTGCGATTTTCATGGGAAAGCCCCGAGTGAAGAGCAGGCAAAAGTGGCATATTCCGAAATAAGAGAGTGTGATGTGCATTGAAAGCTACAAGGGAAGCTTATGGGGAAGCACTATTGGAATTAGGTAGAATTAACAATCAAGTAGTAGCCCTTGATGCCGATCTTTCAAAATCTACTAAAACCTCGCTTTTTGCAAAAGAATTTCCAGAGAGGTTTTTCAATGTTGGAATAGCAGAGCAAAATTTGATTGGTATAGCTGCAGGGCTATCTCTTGCAGGATTTGTTCCATATGCGAGTACATTTGCAATATTCGCAACTGGTAGAGCGTGGGAGCAAATAAGGAATACGGTAGCCTACCCGTCTTTAAACGTTAAAATTTGCGCGTCTCATGCTGGAATTACAGTAGGTGAAGATGGCGCATCTCACCAATCTATAGAGGATATTGCGTTGATGTCGGTGATACCAAACATGACTGTATTGGTTCCAGCTGATCCTATAGAAACAAAATCTATGGTTAATTGGGCTTTTAAGCACAAAGGTCCTGTGTATATTAGGTTGGGTAGGATGGGAGTTCCAGATGTATTGCCAAAAGACTATTCTTTTGACACAAAGCCATATGTTATCAAAAAGGGAAAAAAGATTGTAATTTTTGCTACGGGAATAATGTTGTGGAAATGTCTTGAGGCAATTGAGCTTTTAAAGGGTTATAATATTGAACCCACTTTGGTAAATGTTTCATGTATAAAACCGTTTCCTGAAGATTTAATAGTAAAGATTGCAAAGGAACACGATATAGTCTTTACCGCTGAAGAACACAATGTTATAAATGGACTTGGTTCGATGGTTGCATCTACTCTTTCAAGGAATTATCCTATGAAGATTTCCTTTATTGGAATCAATGACAGATTTGGGACTTCTGGTAAGCCAAATGATTTGTTAAGCTATTATGGTTTGGATCCAAATAGTATAAAAGAGAGATTACTATCGTGGGGTGTGTAAAATGAATCCCGCTATAATTTTCAAAAACGTTTCAAAGATTTATCATGGCCAAATTTTTGGCTTAAAGGATGTAAATTTAGAAGTAAATAAGGGGGATTTTGTTTTCGTTACTGGTCACAGTGGGGCTGGTAAAACGACTTTGTTAAAGCTTTTATACAGGGCATTGCTTCCTTCTTCAGGGGAAGTTTATGTTAACAACATGAATTTATTGAAGTTGAAGGAGAAGGACATCCCTTTATTTAGAAGAACTCTTGGCGTAGTTTTTCAAGATGTTAAGCTTTTACCAAGAAAAACTGCAATTGAAAACATCTCACTATGTCTTGAAATGTTGGGCTTATCGGACAGAGAGGTTAAGAAAAGAGCATATAAATCGCTAGAGCTTGTTAGACTAAGTGGAAAGGCAAGAGCCTTTCCACATGAACTTTCAGGAGGAGAGCAGCAAAGGTTAGCCATTGCTAGGGCTATATCTTATTATCCGACCCTTTTAATTGCTGATGAGCCAACGGGGAATATAGATCTTAAGACTTCATGGGAAATAATGTCCATTTTTGAAAACCTGAACAGGATGGGCATGACTATTTTAATAACAACTCACAATCCGATAATTGTAAGTAAGATGAACAAGAGAGTTATTCAATTGAAAAATGGTCAAATAGAGTCTGACAGCCTAGAGCCCACACCAATAAGATATGAGTAAATTCAGGATATATTTAAGAGAGGCGCTCGTATCTTTAAGCAGGGGTGGGGGAATGGCAATAGCTTCTATTATTTCTATATCCTTTACAATGATAATTTTTGGGTTAATTTTAATGCTTTTTTTGTCATTATATCAAGCTTCTATAAAAATAGGAGATCAAGTGGAGCTGCTTGTATTCTTAAAGGACAATGTGTCTGCTCAAGACATAAACGGTTTGGTAGGGACAATTTCCAATATGGAGGGAGTCTCATCTGTAGAATATATCTCAAAGCATGATGCGTGGGAAAAATTTAAAAAGTATTTCCAGAATAAGATCAATATTTCTGATATAAAAAATCCGTTGCCAGACACTATCAAGGTTAGAGTGAAGAGCCCAGAATATATAGCTGGACTAAGCCAAGTAATCTCGCAATTTCCTCAAGTGGATGAAACAAGATATCCTCAACAACTTTTAAATGCACTTAATGCTTTGGTTCAAAAAATTACTTTTATAGGCTCGCTTTTATTAGTCGGCTTTGCACTTGCATCGCTTGTTGTTATTTCAAGTACTATTAGAGTATCCGTGCTTGCAAGAAGAGATGAACTTGAGATTTTAGAATTGGTTGGTGCTGAACCGAATTTTATTAGAATGCCATATATTCTTGAGGGGAGCATTATAGGGTTGCTTTCATCTCTTTTAGCGATTTTCTTCTTTATTGTTCTGTCTATTTTTTTAAGCTTTTTAATCGTAAACGTTACTCCACCTTGGTCATTTTTTTGGCCACTTAATGCCTCATTATGGATTTTAATGTGTTTTATAATACTTTTAACAGGAACATTTATTGGTTTTATAGGTAGTTTTATTTCTTTAAGAAACGTTGGTAGGTTTTCTGTTAACAAAGATTTTTAATTCTCTTTTTCAATAAACTTTTTTACTTTTTGCATATCTTTCCACGTAAGCCATCTTGGAGAACCGACACTCCTGCTTGCATTTCTTAACAGGTATGAGGGGTGAAACATGGGTATGTAATATCTACCATCCTGAAATATTATTTCTCCTCTAATTTTCGTGATCGAGGAAAAATTTTTTAAAATAGTTTTGCAGGCAATAGCACCTAATAAGATTATTATTTTCGGTTTTAAAATTTGCAACTGGACATCTAAAAATGGTCTGCATGCCTCAATTTCTTCTGGTAAAGGGTTTCTGTTACCAGGGGGTCTACATTTTACAACGTTTGTGATGTATATGTCTTTTCTGTTTAGTTCGACTGATTCAAAGATCTTCGTGAGGAGTTGCCCAGCCTTTCCTACAAACGGCAAGCCTTGTATGTCTTCTGTTTCACCTGGTCCCTCTCCAATTACCATGATTTCAGGGTTTGTTGGTCCTTCCCCGAATACCACGTTTTTACGAGTACGGCTTAATTGACATTTTTTGCAAGATTTGGCTGTTAATATAATTTCGTCAAGTTTTAATTCTAGTAGATCATTTTTTGGATCTTCTTCCTGGTTATCTAAGTTGTCAAATAAACTGGGTATGTACAAATTTCCCTCCTAGATAAAAGGTTACAAATAAAACTTAAATAAATTATATGGTAAAATGACAAACCATGTAATTGATGAAAGGACTGATCTAAAATTATAAACTTTCTTGTAAAAAAGAGAACTAAACTTTTATATTTGCTTTTTATTCTTATAATTTTCTTTTCTCATCCTACAAAAGTTTCTTTGTTTTCAGGGGCAATTTTTTCTATTTTAGGTCTGTTATTAAGGGCTTGGGCTGCTGCTACAATTGTAAAGGTGAAGGTTTTATCTACAGAAGGTCCGTATTCAATAGTCAGAAATCCGCTTTATTTAGGAAGTTTTTTAGCTGGTCTTGGCGTAATGATGGCGTGCGGAAGTCTATTTTTGCTTGTTGTCTTTTCTGTAGGTTTTTTGTTTATACACTTTCATAAGATGAAAGAAGAGGAGGAGGAACTTTACAAAGAACACAAAGAGAAATTTCTTGAATATAAAGAGAAGGTTCCGGCATTTGTTCCAAATTTCTTAAATTTTAAGATGGCTCCTTTTTCTTTTGAGAGATATAAGGCAAACAACGAATATAGAGCTCTCTTAACAGTTATTATTATATATATCTTTCTAGTTTTAAAATACATTTTTTAATAGAGGGAGAGAGGTTAATGAACTTACTTGTTACTGGAGGAGCGGGTTTTATAGGTAGTGAATTTGTAAGGCAGGCTGTAGAAAAGGGCTACAGAGTTAGTGTAATTGATAAGCTTACCTATGCAGGATCTTTGGATCGAATAAGCTCAGTAAAGGATGATATTGTTTTTTATAAAGATGATATTAGAAATGAAGAGTGTATTAAAAAAATTATTAAGGCAGATAATATTGAGGCCGTTGTAAATTTTGCAGCCGAGACTCACGTGGATAGATCTATCCTTGAACCGAATGAATTTATCAATACAAACATCTACGGTACTGTTAGCATACTAAATTCTTTAAGGAATTCTGATGTTCTATTGGTTCACATATCAACTGATGAGGTATACGGTGAACTTGGTAAAGAGGGAAAGTTTTCTGAAGATTCCCCTTTAAGGCCAAATTCACCTTATTCAGCTAGCAAGGCAAGTGCCGATCTTTTAGTAAATGCTTACGCGAGGACTTTTTCTTTAAAAACCAGGATAGTAAGGCCATCAAATAATTATGGTATGTGGCAATTCCCTGAAAAATTAATTCCTGTAGTGATATATAAGGCTCTGAACAATCAAAGAATTCCAGTATATGGCGATGGAAGTAATATTAGAGAGTGGACATATGTAAAAGATTGCTGCAATGCTATCTTTAAGGTCCTGATTGAAGGAGAAGACGCTAACGTTTATAACGTTGGTAGTGGAGATGAGATGACAAACCTAAATCTCGTTAAGAAGATACTATCATTTCTAAATAAACCTGAAGACCTAATTGAGTTTGTAAAGGATAGACCAGGACACGATTTTCGTTATTCTTTGAATACTGAAAAGATTTCGAAGAATTTGGGTTGGAAACCTTCCTTTACACTTGAGCAAGGTTTAAGAGAGACTGTAGCCTGGTACGTACAAAATTATGAATGGCTAGAAAAAGAAGTAGCAAACTTAAAGGATTACTGGAGCAGGGTTTATAGGTCAAAATCATAGTTGATATTGCACTTAATTAAGAATTGTTTGAGATCTTCTGGCAAAGGTGCACTAAAACTTACTGTTTTATCATAGATTGGGTGTAAGAACTCTATTTTTAAAGCATGAAGTGCAATTTCCGGGCAGTTTTTGCAGCTTCTTGTTGAATATTTTTTATCGCCCACAATAGGATGGCCTATATATGACATGTGTACTCTTATTTGATGGGTTCTTCCTGTGTGAATGTTTATTTTTAATAAAGAGACGACTTGTTTATCAAACATTCCTTCACTTAGAACCGAATATTCAGTAATAGCTGTTTTGCCAGAGAAATTTACTTCCATCTTTTGTCTGTGAATCTTTGATCGTTTTATGGGCATTGATATAAGGCCGTTTCTTTGGTCTAGGTGGCCATAAACCAGAGCAATGTAAGTTTTTTTTACGGTGCGATTTTTAAATTGTTCAGATAGTTTTCTCATTATTTTTTCTGATTTTGCTATTATTAAGACGCCTGTTGTCTCTTTATCAAGTCTATGAACTATTCCTGGTCTTTCCTGATCTGCAAATTCATCTTTGTTAATAGAATCTATGAGTGCATTTAATATAGTGTTTCTAGCGTTTCCTGCTCCAGGGTGAACTACCATATTTCTAGCTTTATTAATGACAATAATATAATCGTCTTCATATAAAATATCTATTTCAAGATTATCTTGTTCAATAACAAAGGGTGCTTTGAATTTTTTTTGTAAAACTATTTTGTCGTGCGGTTTTACGTTGTAGGAAGGCTTTTTGATAACATTGTCATTTACCTTTACATATCCATCTTTGATTAATCTCGAATAATAGCTTCTTGATTCATCCTTCATAGTCATGAATAGAAATTGGTCTAACCTTTCTTTTTTAAACGTTGGTATTGCAAATAGCTCAATTTGGTCGTTTTCTTCAAACATCTCTTGAAAGATTATAGCTCTCTCTCTTTTTGTGGTGATACAAAGATTGTCTTTTCATTTCTGTAAAAAACCATACCATTGGTTTTTCCCTTTGATTTTGTAAGATACTTTACTTGGGTATAGACTACTTCTACTTCTTTCTCTTTTTTCCCTTTGGAAAAGTATGCGCATATTTGTGCAGCCCTTTTGATATCTGATTGTTGCAGCTCCTTTTTAGTGGTTTTTAAAATCAAATAGCTGCTAGGATAGTTTCTAACGTGAAACCACCAATCGTTTGGATTTGAGATCTTTAGCAAATTTATATTTGAATTGGCATTCTTTCCGACAAGGGCAACTGTATAGTCATCAAAGTCTATTTTTATGTAATCCTTTGTCTTTTCTCTTTCTCTTTTCTTTTTTTTCTCAGATCTTTTTTCAGATTTAGAAATACTTAAGGGTTCTAGTTTAGCTTTTTCTATTTCGGATTCTAAAAATGAGATTGTTTCATTAATCTTTGAAACTGCTCTTTTCATTCTCTTTGCCCTTTCAAAGAGTTCGTTTGCGATTTTGCCTGGAGTAGTAAAAGAACTTCCAATTATTTTTCCCCCGAGGTAATATTGATTGTTTATTATTTCGATTTTGTCTAGATTACTTAAGATTTCTTTTGCCCTTGATTCGAGATCTGGCCAGTTGAGGTTCTTTTCGAGATCCTTTTTTACGTTATCAAGTTTTTTTTGTAGATAAAAGATCTTCTTTTTTCTTTCTGATTCTATTTCCCTTCTTCTTTTCCCTTCTTCTAGAATAGCTATTCTTTTTATACCAAGAGTATAGGTAGTTTCAAGAAAGGAGCTCTCTTCAAAATTTAAAAATAGAACTAATTCATCATCAATTATTTTTGGATAAAGACCCTTAAAATCGCTATCTATCCACTGAAGGACCTTTTCTACATCCCAATCCTTTACTTCTTCTATAACGTTTCTTGGAAATCCAAAAGATTTTTCTGAAAGGGTTCTTTCAACGCCGTATTCTAATAACATCTCTCGTGTTATCTCTTTTGGTTCTATCCTTTTTGACCTCTCTGGATATTGATATTGAATTCCAGGGATGATCTTTCTTTTTAGAGGATCGTCTGGAATTATCTCTTTGTATGAAATCTTGATAATATCATCTAATAGTGCAATTGCATTAGTTTTGTTTGTAATTAGCTCAAAGACTAAATCTAACTTTGCAAACTTCCCAACGGGAAAGTCATTTGAAAAAGAAATCCTTAATACCTTGTCAAATCTATTGATTACAACTTCGGTTATCTCAGATCCTGGCAGGTGCTTGTTTAAAAAGTCATAAAATGGGTGTTTGTACGGCTCTAAATTTATATTCTTATCTTTTGAAAGTCCTATGAATGGAATATTGTTTATTAGTGAAACAAGAAAGAAGGTAGAGCCCTCTTTCTTGTCCCAGAGATTTAGTGTAAAGCTATCCTTATAGAAAAACAGCTTGCTAACCTGTTTTCCAATTAATCTATTTTTTGCCTCTAGAAAATTCAGATAAAAAGTTAGGGTGTTAAACAGTTTTTATATACTCCATTATCAATTTAGAAGCCTTTAGTCCAGATTTTAACATTCCACCAAATATTGGCCCCATTCTGCTGCCACCGTCTACGTTGTTGGCTGCCATTCCTGAGACGAAAAGTCCGTTTGCTATCATCTTGGTATTGTTTACTGTATCCTCTTCTCCCTGAACTGCATTCATAAAGTGCTCCTTTTTAAGCGGTAGCTGTACTCTCTTTGAATAAAGATTTGCAGCTACGGCATCATGGCCTGTGGAATCAAGCACCGCTTTTGTTTTAAATACCATAGGATCGACGTGAAGCCCTGCTATTTCTATGCCAGTATTGTTTACTACCACGCCTGTAACTGCATCGTTTGTGTACTGGAGATCTACTACTGTCATCAGGTTGAAGAGCTTTACGTTTGGAGTCTTTAGCGCCTTAGAAATTAGTTGACTTGCAAAAAGACAGGAGTCTACTACTAGTGCATCCTCATCTTCTATAAATGGCAATTCTATATCATTTAGATAGTCCTTTAGGTCCTTTTGTATAACAACTTTGTTAAAGGACATTGAGCCGCCCCAAGTGCCTCCACCAGGGGAGAGCTTTCTTTCCATAATTACTACCTTAAAGCCTGAATTGCCAAGCTCTCTAGCAGCAGTCAGTCCAGATGGACCAGCTCCTACTATGATAACGTCAGAATTAAGGGAATCAATAATGCTTTCGTAATAATGTTTTAAGATTAGTTTGCTGACTTTTACATCTGTTACAGGGTTAAGAAAGTGTTTTGCCATCATTTCCTCCTTTAAAATTTTTTATTCTAAAGTATAGATAATACAATATATTTGAGATTTTTTCATGTTTAAAGAACTTTACTTTTTAGGTTGCAAAAAATCTATAAGTCCTTTATAATGTAACTGCAGTGGGCCTGTGGCGCAGTTGGGAGCGCGCCTCAATGGCATTGAGGAGGTCAGGGGTTCGAATCCCCTCAGGTCCACCATTTGGCTTCATTTGAAGAGCTTGACAATGAATTGCGCGATGACGCTTGATAAATGGTGTTGATAAATGGTGTAAGAATTATTTTCTTTACTGTAAAAAGGGAGGGGGAAAATTTAGCAGGCAATTTCCTCATTTGAGTATATACACAAATAGTCAATTTCACATAAATATTCTTATTTGAAATAAGTTTGTAGGATTAATCTCTTAACTATTTTTAGACTTTTTTGAGACAATATTATATTATATTGTGTTAAATTCAAATTTTTAGGGGTTAAGGATAAAGAATATGGTGGCTATATATGGGTAACTTTATTACTAATTCAAAAGATAGGTCTTTAAAAGAAAGAGTTTCAAAATTGGTACTAAATAGCTACGAACTAAAATTTCTTGTAGGTTTTTTCTATTTTTCTGGGTTAAGAGAGCTTTATCAGAGCATATCTAAAAACGAAGAAGTAATCTTAAATGTATTAGTCGGGTTAAATGTGGACAATTTAAATTATGGTCTGATCGAGTATGCGATTGAACGAGGTAATCTTAGCAGGAAGGACATATTTGAGGGATTTTTAGATTCTTTAAAGAAATCAATTAATACGGATTACTTTGACACAAAAGAATTTTACGAACAGTCAAATTTCTTTTTGCACTTAATAAAATCTGGTAGGTTAAATTTACGAAAAACCCTTGAACCAAATCACTCAAAACTCTATCTTTTCAAGTTAAAAGACAATCAAATTGGCAGGGATAAGCTCTTTATCACTGGAAGCAGTAATCTTACTGCCTCTGGATTGTTACATCAGCATGAGTTCAACGTGGAGATCTCGGATTATGGCTTTAACGATGCAGAAGAGTACTTTGATAATTTATGGAAAGATTCAGTAAAAATTACTGAAAGTGACGACTATAAAGAAAGATTTTTAAAAGTTGTTGAAAAGGAGACTCTAATTAGAAAAATTACGCCTTTTGAGGCATATGCTCTGGTTCTGAAGAGCTATCTGGATATATTCAGAGGAAAGGATATCAGCCAGAGGTTGACTGAAATATTTAAAGAGAACAATTATACGCCATATACATATCAGATTGACGCAATCAAGCAGGCACTAGGAATAGTAGAACAAAACAACGGAGTATTAATTGCCGATGTTGTAGGACTTGGAAAAACTATTGTAGCCTGTGCCTTAGCTTACGAGCTTAAACAAAGAGGCATTGTTATTGCCCCTCCTGGAATAATAGGTGACAGAAGTAAAAGTTATGGGTGGAATAGATATCTAGAAGAGTTTGGATTGGCAAAATTAGGGTGGCAGGCTTTTTCGTCAGGAGATCTGAAAACTGTTTTAGATGTTGTATCAGCTGCAAGAGACATTGAAGTAGTGATAGTGGATGAAGCCCATAGATTTAGGAATCAGAACACCAAAGACTACGAACTTCTGAAAAATATATGTATGGGCAAGAAGGTAATACTTCTTACTGCTACACCCTTCAACAACAAGCCAGATGATATATTTTCTCTATTGAAACTATTTGTTGTGCCGAAAAAATCAAGTATAACCCTTTCAGATAACCTTGAGGCGAAGTTTTATGGCTTTTCAAATATCTTTGACAGGCTTTCTTATGTAAAGAAGAACTTTAATTCACAAGATCAAAAGAAAAGAAACAAAGCTATTAGCTATTATAGTTCTACTTTTGGCGAAAGCTTTGTGGATATAAAAACAGTTGATTTGCACCTGCGCCTTATTGCTAAAGAGATAAGAGATGTAATAGAACCCGTTATCATCAGAAGAAATAGAATAGACCTAGTAGAAAATGACCAATATCGTAATGATGTGAAAGAGCTCTCGTATATAGATGACCCGATGGAGTGGTTTTTTGAGTTAACACAGGAGCAGTCTAAGTTTTACGATAAGGTTATAAGTAAATATTTTGCCCTGCCAGAAGATGGCGGCAAATTCAAGGGAGCTATATATAAACCATATCTTTATGAACAGGGGAAAACTCCTGGTGATCTTGAAGAGAAGTCTAGCAAAGAAGGCAACTTTTATTTTATACAGCAGCTAAACCTCTATGACTTTATGAGAAGGTTACTTGTGAAAAGGTTTGAGAGCTCATTTGGGGCATTTGAGCAGAGTATAAAAAATTTTAAAAAGATAACTGAAGATGTCTTAAAATTTGTTAGAAAAACTGGTAAATATATATTGGATAGGGATCTTCTTGAGAAGATATTTGAGTTAGATATAGATGAAATAGAAGAACATCTAAATGAGTATGCCAAAAAGTTGGAAAGTGAAGAGCATAAAAAAAATTACAAGATATATGAACTTGAAAAATTTAAAAAGAGAGATGAGTTTGTTAGTGACATTGAAAGCGATCTAAATCTATTTAATAAGATTTTACGTGAGCTAGAAGACCTAAATATTGTTAAGGATGATCCTAAAGTAAAGTCCCTTACTGAGAAATTGAAAGATATAATTAACCAACCTCCTTTTGATGGCGAGCCAAAAAGAAAGGCGGTAATATTTACAGAGTACCGCGACACGGTAAGGTATCTTAAAAACATACTAACGAAGGCTTTTGACAATCGGGTGTTGGTAGTAGAGGGCGTTTTAAACGCTTCGATATTAAGAGAGATAAGAAAGAACTTCGATGCATCATACAAGGATCAGGAAGATATGTATGACATACTCCTTACTACCGATATGGTTTCTGAAGGATTTAACCTGAATAGGGCTGGCATTGTGGTAAATTACGATATACCCTGGAATCCTGTAAGGGTAATTCAGAGGGTTGGCAGAATAAATAGGATATCTAAGAAGGTATTTAATAAACTATATATTGCAAATTTCTTTCCCACAGAAAAGGGGTCTGGCCTAGTAAAATCAAGAGATATAGCAGCCAGCAAGATGTTGATGATTCACAAATCACTTGGCGAAGATTCAAAGATTTTTGATCCAGATGAAGAGCCTACAGCGTCAAATCTTTATAAAAAGATTCAGCAAAATCCAGACAAAAGTGAAAGGGAGAGCTTTTATACAACAGTATATAAGGAATTCGAGAAGATAAAAAAGCAGTTTCCTGATATACTAGAGAGATTAAAGGATTTTCCCACAAGGGTAAAGGTAGCAAAATCTGGTGATAAGGATGAACTTTTCGTTGTTATAAAAAAGGGCAAGTTGTATATAAATCACAAGATATATGACGATGAAGAGAAAAATACAAGAGCGCTTGATGAGGTCATTGACAGCATTCGAGCAAAACCTGAAGAGAAAGCCCTTAGCTTGAGTGAAAGATTTTGGGATGTCTATACAGAGTTAAAAAGTCTAGAAGATATATCTAAAAATAAGAGGGGAAATATATCTAATAGCAACGAAGAGAAGGCAAAAGCCTTCTTAAACAGTCTTTTGCGAAACGATTCATTTTCAGAGCTAAAAGGCTTTATAAATACCCTGATAGAGGATATAGTTGATTTTGGAACGCTATCAGAATATACGATCAGAAGGATAGTGGATATGGAGAAATTAAAGGGTGCTGACAAAATTTTTAAAGAGATGAAAATTCTTAAGAGAGAGCTAAAAGAAGATTATCTAGAGAAAGAAAAGGAAAGATTGAAGTTGTTAAAAAGAGAGATAATTATCGCAATAGAAAATAGAAAGGAATCTTAAAATATGGAAATTGTAGAGTCTTTAATAGAGGGCTTTAGCAATGATAAACTAAGAAAATTATTAGACAGAAATGACTTGTTTAGGCCTAATGATGAGGATCTAGAATACTTTGAATTTAAAGAATTTGAAAATATAAAAAATCTGGGGAATATAGACTTTGAAGATGGTTACAGATTTGGACTTTTTTCTGCTAAAGTAAAAGCTAATCTTAGCGAAAGATCTGGGAAAAAAGAGCAGTTTAAATTAGCAAAGAAGATTATCATAGATAGAAATTTAGAAGTAGCCATATTTGCATTTTATGATGATGATAGTAAGTTTAGGCTCTCTCTTATATACAGGGAATACTTAGGTACAAAAAGCGAATATAGTCCCTATAAAAGATTTACATTCTATGTGGATAAATCCCGAACAAACAAGACCTTTAAAAGTCAGATCGGAAAATGCAATTTTAAAAGCTTTCAAGAGATAAAGGATGCATTTTCTGTAGAGCCAGTTACAAAGGAATTTTACAACGAGATTCAGAGTTGGTATTTCTGGGCTATTGACAAGGTCTACTTTCCAGATGATGCTAAAATTTCTGATAATCCTGAAAAGGACAAAGAAATAAGAAATTCCGAAAATCTTATAAGATTAATAACAAGGGTTATATTTATCTGGTTTTTGAAAGAGAAGGATTTAGTACCTGAAATTCTCTTTTCAAAGGATAAATTGAAAGAGATTGTCAAAGACTTTTTGCAGGGTGGTTCGTGTAACTATTACAACGCAATCTTACAAAATCTATTTTTCGCAACGTTAAACTGCGAGATATCTAAAAGAGGTTTTGCCAGCAATGAAGGATTTATAAAAGATAGATCTACTTACGGAGTAAAGACTCTTTATAGATATTCAGATAAGTTCCTTGTAGACAATGATAAAGTGTTAGAACTCTTCAAATCTGTGCCATTCTTAAACGGTGGCTTATTTGACTGTCTGGATAAAGAAGATGAAAATAATAGGGTTGTTTATGTTGATGGGTTTTCCAGAAATGAAAAAAAGACTGCAAAGATACCAGATTATCTTTTCTTTCACGAAGAAGAGAAAATAGACATTACAAAATATTTGCCATCTGGCAAGAAAAATGTAAGAGGGCTTCTTGACATATTGAGCACATATAACTTTACGGTAGATGAAAATACCCCATTCGATCAGGAGATAGCGCTTGACCCAGAACTTCTGGGAAAGGTATTTGAAAATCTTCTAGCAGCGTATAACCCTGAGACCTCTACTACTGCAAGAAAGGCTACAGGAAGCTATTATACCCCCAGAGAAATAGTAGACTATATGGTAGAAGAAAGCCTTGTTCAGCTAATGAGTTCAAGGTTTTCAGATATAGGAGAGGATAAGTTAAGATCTATTTTCTCATATTCAGATGAGTCCATTGACATCAGTGAAGAAGAAAAAGAGAGATTGGTACGTGCGATCTTTAATTTGAAAATATTAGATCCTGCCTGCGGTTCTGGAGCCTTCCCTATGGGGATACTTCACAAATTAGTCTTTGCATTGAATAAACTGGACCAAGACAATAATTATTGGTATGAGCTTCAGTTAGAAAAGGCTAGAAGAGATTGGAACAGTGAATTAAATAGGGGTGATGGTAAAGAAATTCAGGATAGGCTTTCAGATATAGATAAAGACTTTGATGAAGCTCTGACATATCCAGATTATGCAAGAAAGCTATATCTAATAGAAAACTGCATTTATGGAGTGGACATTCAACCAATTGCCATTCAGATAAGCAAGCTAAGATTTTTTATATCCCTTGTAATAGACCAAAAGGTTGATAAGTCTAAAGAGAATTTTGGCATACAACCACTTCCAAATCTTGAAACTAAGTTTGTGGCTGCAAATACTTTGATTGGGCTTAAAAATCCTGGCTATCTCTATCGTATCGGAAGAATTGCAGAACTAGAAAATGAGTTAAAAGAACTTAAGCATAGATATTTTCGGCCAAGCGATAGAGCTACGAAGCTAAGATACAGGAAAAAGGATAAGGAATTGAGAAAACGGTTATTGGATGAGCTTACAAAAAATCATTATTCCATCGAAGATTCTGAAAGAATAGCTAACTTTGATATGTTTGACCAAAATGCATCCGCTGATTGGTTTGACCCAGAATGGATGTTTGGACTGGTAGATGGATTTGACATAGTAATTGGCAATCCTCCGTATATACAGCTTCAAAAAAATCACGGCGAGCTTGCAAATAGATACAAAGAACTGGGTTATGAAGTACTTGATAGGATGGGCGATATTTATACTTTATTTTACGAAAAGGGCATCAAGATATTAAAGGATGGCGGCCATTTGTGTTTTATTACGTCCAACAAGTGGATGAGGGCAGGCTACGGCGAGAAGTTAAGGGAATTTTTTTCTAAATACAACCCAAAAATCTTGATAGATTTGGGACCTGGAGTTTTTGAGAGCGCAACAGTTGACACCAATATACTCCTAATTCAAAAATCAGAGAACAAAAATTTACTAAAAGCCATAACTTTGCAAAAAGATGACAAAGAAGATATAAAAAAGGCTTTAGATAAAAGGTGCGTAATTTTAAGAAAGCTCAGTAAAGATGCTTGGTTTATTGGCTCTGATGCTGAACAAAGGCTTAAGGAAAAGATAGAGAGAATAGGTAAAAGGCTAAAGGATTGGGATGTAAAGATTTATCGTGGCATATTAACTGGCTTAAATGAAGCGTTTATTATCACTACAGAAAAAAGGAATGAAATTTTAGATAATTGTAAAGATGAAGAAGAAAGAAAACGCACTGAAGCAATTATTAAACCTATACTGCGAGGTCGTGATATAAAACGCTACTCTTACGAATGGGCAAATTTGTGGGTGATTGGTACCTTTCCAGCTTTGCATTTGGATATAGATTATTATCCAGCATTGAAAAATTATTTCCTTGATAATTTTAATATATTGCAATTAGAACAATCCGGGAAACAATATTCTGAACTTGGTTTTAATGCACGCAAAAAAACAGGCAATAAATGGTTTGAAACACAAGACCAAATTGCATACTATCCTGAATTTGAAAAGGAAAAGATTGTAAACAAAAATATTGGCGAAAATTTAGCATTTACAGTATTAGAACCTGGTATTTATACCAGCGCATCCTCCTTTATTATGACATCTTCTAGAAATAAGTATATATGTGGAGTTATAAATAGCAAAGTAATCGACATTCCTCAAAAATAATCTATTCGAAATACCCTTGTTTCCTCATAATTGACAAAGGGAGCAACCATCCCTTTAACATATATAGTTATAAACCAAAAACTATAAAAGGAGGTTATAAGGGATGGTTGCATCTATTCCT
>NZ_JBRCUV010000008.1:0-18071 GCF_053498235.1 Thermodesulfobium sp. | reverse complement strand
ATATTTAAATTATTTTAAATCTTATAAAAATTTTGATTTTAGGTTTATAATATTCCAAATACCATACCTAAATTTGGGGAGGCAATATAGTTGGGTTTATATCCTTTTGAAACAATAGAGAAAAAATGGCAAAACGTTTGGAGAGAAAGAAAGGCTTTTAAAACGGATGATAAACAAGGGAGCAAAAAGATGTATATACTTGAGATGTTCCCTTACCCATCTGGAAATTTGCACATGGGTCACGTTAGAAATTATACCATTGGTGATGTGGTAGCACGATATTACAGGATGAAATCATATAATGTGCTTCATCCAATGGGATGGGATGCATTTGGAATGCCTGCTGAAAATGCGGCGATAAAATATGGAGTGCACCCATATGAGTGGACCATAAAGAATATTGCAAACATGAAAAGACAGCTTAACTCTTTAGGTATAAGTTATGACTGGGATAGAGAAATAGCCACATGTCTTCCAGATTACTATAAGTGGAATCAATGGCTTTTTCTTCAATTTTATAAAAAGGGTTTGGTTTATAAGGGAAAATCTAAAGTTAATTGGTGTCCAGAATGTAAAACTGTCCTTGCAAATGAACAAGCCGAAGAGGGAAGATGTTGGCGATGCAAAAGTGAAGTTGAATTGAAAGAATTGGAACAATGGTTTTTTAAGATTACAGATTATGCTGAAGAGCTTTCTAAAGATTTGGAATTACTAGATGGTTGGCCTCAAAAAGTAAAGGTAATGCAGCGAAATTGGATAGGTTTATCTGAAGGCGTGATGATAAAATTTAAATTAAGCGAAAAAGTAAGGGGCTATAAAGAAGATTACATAGAAGTATTTACCACTCGTGCGGATACTTTAGGGGGAGCAACCTTTCTTGTAGTTTCAGCTGAGCATCCTATAGTAAAAAATATTTTAGAAAATAACAAAAATGATGAATTGAGAGAGTTTATTAGAGAATACGAAAGAGAGAAGGTACAAAACAGGTTTACAGTAGGCATAACTGATAAAAAGGGTGTTGACCTTGGAATTTATGTTATAAATCCCCTTACAAATGAAAAAATTCGGGTGTATACATCAAATTACGTACTTATGGGTTATGGAACTGGTGCTGTAATGGGGGTACCAGCTCATGATTCGAGGGATTTTGATTTTGCAAGAGAAAAAAATCTACCAATAAGATATGTGATTAAGCCTGAAGATGATGCCTCGTACAACACGGATAAGGCATATGAAGAGGAAGGAATTGTAATAAACTCACCTCATATCTCAGGACTTAAAAGTTCTGATGCGAAAAAGAAAATTGTAGAGATGTTTCAAGAAAAACAAATTGCAAGATTTGCAAAGCAAATAAGGCTAAGAGATTGGCTTATATCTAGGCAAAGATATTGGGGAACACCTATACCAGTTGTTTATTGCGAAAAATGTGGAATAGTTCCTTTGAGGGAAGAAGATTTGCCTGTAATTTTGCCAACAAATGTTGAATTTACTGGAACTGGAGGTTCTCCTTTATCTAATATTGATGATTTTATAAAAGTAAAATGTCCAGTCTGTGGTTCTGATGCCAGAAGAGAGACTGACACAATGGATACATTTGTTGATTCTTCTTGGTATTATATTAGATTTTGTGATCCAAAGAACGATACTCAACCATTTTCTTTAGAAAAGGCTAAATTTTGGATGAGTGTTGATCAGTACATTGGTGGAGTAGAGCATGCAGTTTTGCACCTTCTATATTCAAGATTCTTTGTAAAGGTATTGCGCGATTTGGGTCTTTTAAATGTTGATGAACCCTTTTCGAATCTTTTGACACAAGGTATGGTTTTAAAAGATGGAGAAAAGATGTCAAAGTCTAAAGGTAATATTGTTGATCCTGAAGAAATAATCTCAACGTATGGTGCTGATACTGCAAGAATATTTATTCTCTTTGCTGCTCCTCCAGAAAAAGACCTTGAATGGAGCGATCAGGGAGTGGAGGGTGCCCATCGTTTCTTGACAAGAGTATGGAAACTGTTTAATGAAAATTTTGAATATATAAAAGATGTTGATTCTTCTGTTGGATCAGATTTAAATGAAGATGAAATCTATATTTATAAAAAATTAAATAAAACTTTACTGAAAGCCAGTAATGATATCGAAAATAAGTTTCACTTTAATACTTCTATTGCCGCTTTGATGGAATTTACGAATGAATTTTCTTATTCTCTTAGGAATAAAAAAATTAGACCTGAAATAGTAAAGAAAATATTTGAAACATTTACAATAATTCTTTCTGTTTTTGCGCCTCATATATCAGAAGAAATATGGTCAAGAATGGGGCACGAAGAACTTATATGTTTTCAGAGTTGGCCAGAAGTTGATCCTAATTATCTTGAAGACGATATATGTACAATAGCAATACAAGTTAATGGAAAATTAAGAGATAAGATTATGGTTGAAAAGGATCAGGAGGAAGAAGTTATAGAAGACAAAGTAATGTCGAGTTTAAGAGTTAAAAAATTTATAGAGGGAAAGAAGATTTTGAAAAAGATTTATGTGAAAAATAAAATTTTTAATATAGTGGTCAAGTAAACTTATGACATGAAAGAGAAACTTCCATTAGTATTATCACTATTTTTTATTGCTTTTGTTATAGCTTTTTGGAGTTTTAGCAATAGCACAAATAATTCAGCGAACGATATTGTTGATTCAAAAGATAAACAAGCAAACCAATATAGTGATAAAAGCAAAGGTAGTAGAGTAAAAATCAAAACTACAACAGCAGAAAGAAATATAGTTGTTCACATAAAGGGAGCCATAAAAAATCCAGGCGATTATGAAATTCCTTATGGTTCAACAGTTCAGGACTTAATAGTTATTGCTGGAGGATGTTTGGAAGGCGCTGATACCTCTACTTTAGCCTTAAATAAAACCTTAAAACCTAATCAAACGATAAAAGTACCTTTATCCAATTCAAGATTAGTTCAGGATAATATTGTCAACGTAAATCTCGCATCGTTAGAAGAACTTGATTCGTTGCCTGGCATTGGTAAGATAACTGCAGAAAAGATTATCAACGAGAGAAACAAATCAAAGTTTCAAGATTTAGAAGATTTTAAACAACGATTAAACTTTTCAAATTCAAAAATTGAGCAATTAAAAGGACTTATAACCTTTTGATTTGGCGTTATCCTCTAATTTTACCCACGTTGTCATTTTGTGCAGGAATATTTCTTTACTATAATTATTCAAATTTTGCACTTTTTATATATTTTTTTACTGCTTTGTTCTTCTTTTTAATCTCTTTTGATGTAAAGAGGTTCAAATTTTATATGCTGATAGGTTTAATCTCGCTAATGCTACTATTTAGTGGTTTATTAATTTCATATTGTAAGGATTTATCCAGGTTTAATTATAAAAATTTTTTCTTTTCTGCTTCAGTAATTAATCAGAAAAACAACATTTTAAAGGTTATCTTGTACACTCCCGAACCATTTGCTTTAAAAATTGAAAGGGTAATATCTAGAGAAAAAACAAATTTTCAGCAAGGAGATAATATATTATTTGATGGTGAACCAATTAAGAATTCTTTAATTATTGCAAATAAAATTGAAAAAACAGGTTCAAACAACACATTCTTTTTTAAAAGATATATTGAAGATTCTATTAAAAAGAATATGACAGAAAAATCAGGCAATATTTTTGGTGCGATGTTATATGGAGACGATCTTTTTCAGCCATCTAAAGAAATTTATAATGCGTTTAATCGCACTGGCCTTTTACACATACTTGTAGTATCTGGTGCTCAGGTATCAATGATATTTTCTACGCTTTTTTACTTTTTAAAGAGAATGTCAATAAATCCCATTATATCTTTTTTTATTATATTTTCTTTAACGCTGCTATTCTGTGTAAATGTAGGCCTTGACCCACCAGTTATGAGAGCTGGCTGTTTAATACTATTAATTGCACTTGCAGAGCTATTTAGACTTAACTATTCAACATTCAACCTAACTTTGTTTGTATTAATATTACTTCTTTTATTTGAACCATATTCTCTTTTTGATATTAGTTTTCAACTAACGTTTTTGTGTATCTTTGCAATGTTTTTTGCAAGTGAAATAAGAAATAGACTAAAAATTAATAATTATTTAATTGAACTATTTTTGCTTTCATTTTCTGTGTTTATTTTTCTTTTTCCTCCAATAGTGAATTACTTTAGTAACATCTCTTTTTTGGCCTTAGTTACAAACATATTTATAACTCCATTTTTGGAAATATTTTTGCTTTTTGGTTTTTTGCTAAGTTTTCTTATGATTATTGCAGGTGGTTTTTCTCAATATATTGGTCAATTTATAACGCATATAACTGATTTTATTGTATATGTAATAAACGGATGGTCACTGCTTCCACTATCTTCAGTTTTTTCTGCAAAAATACCTATTTTTTGTGTATACCTTTATTATTTGGTTTTATTTTTGATAATTTTTAATAAATATAATTCTCTCATATTTTATCTTTTTGTAGTATTCTTAATTTTTTCGTTGTTGTTTTTAAAGAGTGATGATATAAAAGTTTATAATGATAAAAAAGGAGTAATCTTAAAATCGAGTGAGGGAAGTTTTGAGTTTTATAAACAAACTAATGGTTGTTTAGTAAAAACTCAAAATGGTAAGTTTTTTATTCCAGTCAACCAATTTTTTAAACCTTTGAAAGATGTTATTGTGTTTTGTGATAAAGAAGTAGTTAGAATCTATCATGATTATAAATTAATTTATCCAGACTCATATACTTATGAATAAAGAGGTAAATAATGAAGAAAGTTGAAGAAAGATACAAAATTGATTTAAAACTTAAAAATTTATTCGTAGGAAATCTTTCCATGTGGCATGACTATTTGGGAAAATACTTTAGAGAAGAGAAGATAAATGTTGTGGAAGTAAACAGTATAGAAGAGCTCAAAGATAATTTTGGTTCTTTTTCATTATTTGGGGGAGAGTGTGTATACTTTAAGACTTTTGAAATTACAAAGGAAAATGCTAAATTAATTCTTGAATTAAATGCCTCTGAAGACAAAAGGTTGTTTATCGTTTGTGAAAAAATTAATGCAATGACTTTAAAAAGTCTTGAGAATAAGGGAATTAAAATTTTCAAGGAGGATTTTAATTTTGTAATTATTGCTTTTGAGAATTTTTTTGAAAAATATAAATTTAATCTTGATAAGAGACTGGTTAAAGAAATTTATAATACATACGAAAAAAATTATGAATGGACTAAAAATGAACTTTTAAAGGTGTTTTTAGGTTCTAGTTCCTCATTGTTTGAATCAAAAAAAATATGGGATATTTCTAAACTATTTTTTGAAGGTAAAAATGTTAAAGATCTCTCTTTATTTAACATAAAATCAGATGATGTTTTTGTTTTAATAGAGGTTTTAAAAAGGGATCTGCTTTTTGCTTATTTTAATATTAGCTATCGTAATTTTCTAAGATTAGATCAAGATAAAATTTGGCAAATGAAACACGCTATAAATACAAAACTTCATCCAAAAAAAATCAGTCAAGTTCTCTTAAGAATTTTAAAAACAGAAGGGCAGCTGAAATCTGGCCTTCTGTCCACTGAGGATTCTTTACAGCTTATACTTAAGACTCTTTTTTCTGATTCAGGAAATCATTTAATTTGATTTGAAGCTGAGATTTTTTTCTTGAAGCTTTGTTTTTAGAAAAAATATTTTTCTTAGCCAGCCTATCAACTAGGCTAACTGCTTTTTTGAAAAGCTCAATGGCTTTTTCTTTTTGTTCTAAAGCTGTTTCGCTAAGAATAAATTTTTCAAAATTTTTAATACTGGTTTTGGTAGCTGATTTTAATGACTGATTATGTTGTTTTTTTCTTAAGCTTTTTCTTAAAGCTCTAGCTGCTGTTCTTGTAACGGGCATATAATTCCTCCATTTTTTGTTTTTCTATAAATTTTTGACGAAAGTAAATTATAACATGTTATTCAAAGTCTGTCTTGTATATGATATCATTCCTTATGTAACTTTGAAAGGAGGGTTTTTGTTGAACTTTGAAGAATCAATTAAGCTAATTAAAAGGGGAACGGAAGAGATTATACCTATTGAAGACCTTGAAAAAAAGATTAGATCTGGTAGAAAGTTAAACATCAAATTGGGAATTGATCCTACAGCACCTGATTTGCACCTAGGCCACACTGTTGTCCTTAGAAAGTTAAAAAATTTTCAGGATTTGGGACACAACGTAATATTAATTATTGGCGACTTTACAGCCTTAATAGGAGATCCAACTGGTAAGTCGAAGACTAGACCATCACTTAGTGCTGAAGAAATTAAAAAGAATGCAGAAACCTATAAAGCTCAAGCCTTTAAGATTTTAGATGAGAAGAAAACCGTTATAAAATATAATTCTGAGTGGTTATCCAAGATTAGTTTAGAAGAGTTAATAAAAATTAGCGCAAAATTTACTGTTGCAAGGATTCTGGAGAGGGAAACGTTTTCAGAAAGACTAAAAGCGAATGAACCTATTAGTCTTCACGAAATTTTGTATCCATTGTTACAAGCATATGATTCTGTGGCTATCAATGCTGATGTAGAACTTGGTGGAACTGATCAAACTTTCAATCTCCTGATAGGTAGAGACCTGATGGAAAAAATGGGGATGGAGCCACAAGTATGTTTGACGATGCCAATTATTGCTGGGCTTGATGGAAAACAGAAAATGAGCAAAAGTCTTGGGAATTACGTTGGAATTTCAGAGGATCCAAAAGAAATATTTGGAAAACTTATGTCAATACCTGATGAACTCTTAAGACAATATCTTATTTTGCTTACAGATTTTACTGAGGAAGAGATTTCTAAGTTTTTTGAAAAGTATAGTAATCCAAAAGAAATAAAAAAGATCCTGGCTTTTGAAATCACAAAGAAATATACCTCAGAAGAGGACGCGTTAAAAGCAAAAGAAAATTTTGAAGCAGCCTTTGAGAGAAGAGATTTTCCTAATGATGCTCCCGAATATCAATGGCCGTATGAAAATGAAAATGAAATTTGGTTGCCAAAACTTTTAGTCGATCTCAGATTGTTAAAAAGTACAAGCGAAGGAAAAAGGCTTATTTCTCAGGGTGCTATAGAGATTAATGATGAAGTTATAACAGATGAAAAGTTTATAGTTAAGAAGGGAAGGTTTAAGTTAAAAGTAGGGAGAAAAATTTTTGCAAGGGTCTATTAGATGATAAATGTAATAATTGAATTAATAAATGACAAGTGTATGCCAGAAAAAAAAACTGAAGGTAGCAGCGGATATGATATAAAAGCGTATATTGATAAACCTCTTGAACTTTCGAAGGGGGAGATAAAGTTAATCCCAACTGGCTTTAAGGTTCAGATCCCAACAGGATATGAGGCTCAAATAAGATCTAGAAGCGGTTTAGCTTTAAAGGGTATTTTTGTATTGAATAGTCCTGGAACAATAGATTCTGATTATAGGGGTGAAATAAAAGTAATTTTAATTAATTTGGGTGACAGAAACTTTACTATAAATCCCTATGATAGAATTGCTCAAATGGTTTTTCAAAAGGTATGCGATGTAAAATTTGTTTTTTCTAATTTGAATGAAACTGAAAGAAATGAAAAGGGGTTTGGTCATACAGGAGTTTGAAATTTTTGTTATAATTTATTAGAGTTTCTAGCTTTGTATTGAAAATTTTCTTGTTTTTTGGAGGTGTAAACATTTCTGGTCATTCTAAATGGGCTAATATTAAGCATAAGAAATCAAAAGAAGATGCAATTAGAGGGCGGATTTTTACAAAACTTGCCAGAGAGTTAACGGTAGCCGCAAGAACTGGTGGCGGTAATCCTGAAGCCAACCCAAGGTTAAGAATAGCAATTGAAAAGGCAAAAAGTGTAAATATGCCTTCTGATAATATTAAAAGGGCGATTCAAAAAGGCACAGGAGAACTTAATGACGGTACAAATTATGAAGAATTATTGTATGAGGGTTATGGACCACTAGGCGTTGCTGTTTTAATGCAAGTTACTACTGATAATAAAAATAGAACTGCTCCTGAACTCAGAAAGATATTTTCAAAATACGGTGGAAGTATGGCTGAAGCTGGAGCTGTTGCCTGGATGTTTTCAAGAAAGGGCGAGATTATTATAGAAGGTGAAAACGAGGAAAAGATTATGGAATTGGCTATTGAAGAGGATCTATCAATTGATGATGTAGAACAAAGTGATGGAGAAACAAAGATAACTACCGAGCCAGAAAATCTCTATCAAGTTCAAAACAAACTTAAGAGTCATAACTTTAATATAACTAGCTGTGAATTGGTTATGGTGCCTTCAACATACGTTCAAATTAATAATATTTCTGATGCAAAAAAGGTTCTGAACTTTTTAGAACAATTAGAAGATCACGACGATGTACAAAATGTTTACTCTAATTTTGATATTCCAGACGAAATTATGAAAGAGGTAGAAAAAGAAAGTTAATTAAAATGATTATTTTAGGAGTTGATCCTGGAGTAGCTGATATAGGATATGCTATTGTAAAAAGGGAAGAGAAAGTTAATTTAGAGGGTTGTGGCTTGATTCAACTTTACAACTGCAGTCAGGACGAAAGACTATGTAAAATATTTGAAGAGTTAAATTTTATTGTTGATAAATATAATCCTGATGTGTGTTCAATAGAAAAGCTTTTTTACTTTAAAAATCAAAAGACTGTTATGGACGTATCTGAAGGTAGAGGAATAATAAAGTTGGTTTTAAATAAAAGAAATATCAAATACAAAGAGTATACCCCAAAAGAAGTGAAGCGTTTGATATCTGGAAATGGACTTGCAAATAAGGCTCAAGTCAGAAGATCGGTAGAATACATTTTAGGGCAAAATTTTAGCAACCTAAGGGATGACGTGACTGACGCGATTGCGTTGGCACTTGTATATTCGGATAATGATAGCATATATAGTAGGTAATTTGATTGGATTTATTGAAAATGGTATAATTGTCGAAAATAACGGTTTAGGGTATTTAATTAAACTTCCGCCCTATCTTTATGAGAAAAATAAAAATAAAAAGGGTGATATTGTAGAACTTTACATAAGTCATCAATTCATCGCAGAGACCCAACAACTTTTTGGTTTTGAGTCAATCTCAGATCTTGAAAGCTTTCAAAAGCTCTTAAAAATTCATGGAGTTGGCGTGAAACTTGCGTTGCAAATTATATCTTCGTTCAAAACCAATCCAACCTTGATTCTTGATTTGAAGAATGATCGTATAAATTCCTTGAAATCAATTCCTGGAGTAGGTGAAAAAACCGCTAGAAGAATATTTGAAGAGTTAAAGGGGTGCTTCCCAGAATTTTCTGAGATAAAGTTCGACGATAAAGCAAAATTGGCTGTTGATGCACTGGTTACTTTGGGCGTTACATTCCAAAGAGCTAAAGAGGTTGTAATTGATACACTAAAGGAAATACAGGATTTGAGTTCTGTTAAAAGTGAAGATATTATTACTATTGCTATTCAAAAAATAAGATGAATATATTAAGACCAAAGTCATTTGATGAATATATTGGGCAGAAAAATATAAAAAGACTTTTAAAAATTTCTGTAGATGCTGCAAAGAAAAGAAACGAGATGCTAGATCATATATTGCTTTCTGGTCCTCCTGGTCTTGGAAAAACTACTCTTGCTTCAATACTTGCATATGAGATGGGAAAGAACTTTAAATTTGCAATAGCATCAGCGTTGCAGAAGCCAATAGATCTTGTCGGGCTTCTAACTTCAATTGATAAAGAAGGCTCTGTTATATTTATTGACGAAATTCATAGACTACCGAAAAACTTAGAAGAAATCTTGTATATTTCAATGGAAGATTATATTGTAGACATCAGCGTTTCAAAGGGTGTTGGGGCACAAAGCATTAGATTGAATTTGCCTCCTTTTACGCTGATTTGTGCAACTACAAAACCTGGCTTGCTCTCTTCGCCTCTTATTGATAGATTTGGAATTCATGGATATTTTGAATTTTATCAAATCGATGAATTAACAGCTATTATCAAAAGATCTGCTCAGTTTCTTAATTTAGAAATTGATGATGATGCCTGTGAATTTTTGGCTAAAAGGTCAAGATTTACTCCAAGAGTAGCTAATAAACTTTTAAGAAGAGTTAGAGATTACGTTCAGGTTAATAAAATCAAAGCAATAAATTTAGAAGCTGCAAAGAAGTCTCTAGAAATTATAAATATTGACGATTTAGGGCTTAATGATCTTGATAGGAAGTATCTACGCGCTCTAAAGGATGTTTTTAAAAATGGGCCTGCGGGTATAGATAATATTTCTCAGTTTCTAGGTGAAAGTCCTGAAACAATTGAAGATCTTTGTGAGCCATATCTTTTAAAGATTGATTTTATCCAACGAACCCCGAGAGGTAGAGTACTAACTGAAAACGCACTAAACTATTTGGAAAGTTATAATTATGAAAAATCTTTTTGATCTGGACAGGACAATTTGTCTAATTGACGCACATTCTGTTATATATAGAGCATATTATGCTATACCTGAGTTAAACTCTTCAACAGGTGTACCCACAAATGCACTTTATGGCTTTATTAATATCCTATTAAAGTTAATAAAAGAAGAGGATCCTTATTCCATATTTGTGGCATTTGACTCTCCTGAAAAAACCTTTAGACATGAAAGTTTTAAAGAGTATAAAGCATCAAGACCAAAGATGCCAGAATCACTTGTCTCCCAAATCTTTTTAATTAAAAATTTTTTAAAACTTATGAATATTCAGTTTTACGAGATACCTGGATACGAAAGCGATGATATAGTAGCTAGCATGATGAAGCAAATTTTAAAAAAAGATTTTGACATTTTAATATTAACAGGTGATTTTGACCTGCTTCAGCTTGTCAGTGAAAGAGTAAAGGTACTGATTATGAAGAAAGGTATTAGTGATGTAGAGAAATATGATTTAAACAAATTTATAGAAAAATTTGAGATTAAACCATATCAAATTGCTGATATGAAAGCATTGTCGGGTGACTCCTCTGATGAGATTCCAGGTGTTAAGGGGATAGGAAAAAAAACAGCTATTGAGATATTGAAACAATTTGATACTGTAGAAACGCTATTACAAAATATTGAACGGCTGAAGAATAAGAAATATAAAGAATTGATCTATGAAAACAAAGATAAAATCCTTTTTTACAAATCTATAACTCTACTTGATACAGATATTTCAATAGAAATTGATATTAAGGAAAAGCCATGGGAGAATCTTACTGAGGATCAAAAGGTATCTCTTAAAAAATTTCTTGAATCATTGGATCTAAAAAGTATTCTAAAAAAGCTTTTTAATTAAGAATTTTTAAAAAATTATTACAATTCTACTTGATTATTTTTTTGCAAAAGGTTATTATTAATACTAATATAAAACTTATGCAGAGAGGTTATGTATGGAATGTACCATAAGAATATGTGGTGAAGCGGGTCAAGGTATTCAAACTACAGGGGAGGGATTCTCAAGGCTCTTTAGCTCTTTGGGATACAACGTATATTCTTTTCAGGATTATGAATCCAGAATAAGAGGAGGGCATAACTTTTATCAGATAAGCTTCAGCACTGAAGAGATATACGCTCCAAGAAAATACATAGATTTAATAATTACTTTTGACAAAAAGGGATTGGAATATAAAAACTTACTCCGTGAGGGGGGTATTGTAGTCTATGATGCTGATTCTTTAAAACATTATGAATCGGACGAAAGATTTGTAAATTGTCCTTTCAGAAAGATGCTAAAAGATGCAGGACTTAAAAATATATTTGAAAATGTAGTATCTCTTGCACTGGTATCAAATATGTTTTCTATTGATAGAAAATATGTTTATAAAGTTATCCGAGATATTTTCTCTGATAAATCGGAAGATATAATAGAACAAAATATAAAGGTAATAGATATTGGATATAACTTTGATATAAAAAAGAAAATAGATTTACCATCTGTAAGTAATAATAGTAAAATTTTGCTTGATGGAGTAAAAGGAATTGGTATTGGAGCTATCGGATCAGGCTGCAAATTTTATTCAGCATATCCTATGACTCCTTCTACAGGGGTTTTTCAATATATTGGTGCAAACGCAGAAAAATTTAATATTGTAGTTGAGCAGGCTGAGGATGAAATAAGCGCTATAAACATGGCTCTTGGAGCATCATTTGCAGGAGTTAGAGCTATGACTGGAACTTCGGGCGGTGGTTTTGCACTAATGAACGAAGCCCTATCTCTTGCAGGAATGACAGAAACGCCCATAGTAATTCTCCTATCTCAACGTCCAGGCCCTGCAACAGGTTTTCCAACAAGAACTGAACAGGGTGAATTACTTTATGCCATAAATGCAGGGCATGGAGAATTTGCAAGAGTTGTATTTGCTCCCGGGGACCCTCTTGAATGTGCTCTTCTTACAAATAAGGCATTTGACATTGCTGAAAAATATCAAGTACCCGCTATTATTTTGACGGATCAACATCTGGTAGATTCTTTGTACTCTTACGAAAGGGATTTAAAAATAGAACTAAAAAATCACGATTATAGACTTAGATCGGTTGAATTTGAAAACTATCCAAACTATAAAAGACACAAATTTTTAGATTTTACTAAAAATATACCTTTGTGTCCTTTAGCTGTTCCTGGAGATAGCAGGCAGTTAGTATTTACAGATAGCGATGAGCATGACGAAGATGGTCATATAACTGAAGATGGCGAAGTTAGAAAGAAACAACTCGAAAGAAGATACTTTTGGAAAATTGAAAACATAAGAAAAGAGATATCCCCTCCCAAAATTTATGGCGATAAAAATTCAAAGATAGTATTGGTTGGTTTTGGATCAAATCTTGGGATTCTTAAAGAAATAGTTAACAACAAGAGATTATCAATATGCGCCATACATTATTGCGAGATTTTTCCACCCCCTCTACGTGAAAATTCTGAAGAAGCGCTAAATATCTTGTTTAACGCTTACAAAACAATATGTATTGAAAACAATGCTTCTGGACAGTTTCAAAGATTTCTTGAATCAGAATATAATTTTAAATTTTCCAGTAATATCAGAAAATTTGATGGTAGGCCTTTTAATTATGACGAGGTTTTGGAGGGTATTTATGCAATCATATAGAGATTTTGATAACGGTATAATTCCTGCTTGGTGTCCTGGATGTGGAAATTTTGGTATTTTAGATGCGTTTAAAAAAGCACTTTTCGAGTTAAATATTGAACCACACGAGATTATATTAGTCTCAGGAATAGGTCAATCAAGCAAATTGCCGCATTATCTAAAATGTAATGGTTTTAATGGTTTACATGGAAGGTCATTACCTGTAGCCACGGGAATTAGTGTAGCTAATCATAAACAAAAGATAATAGTTTTCGGAGGAGATGGGGATACATATGGAGAAGGTGGCAATCACCTTTTACACGCCTTTAGAAGAAATCCGAACATAACACTCTTTGTTCATAACAATGGAGTATACGGTCTTACAAAAGGCCAGGCATCCCCTACAACAGAATTTGGCAGACACACAAAAGCCCAGCCTTTTGGAGCTCTTTCTGAGCCTCTAAATCCCCTAGCACTTGCAATTGCTATGGATTGTTCATTTGTAGCAAGGAGTTTTTCTGGAAATCTAGAACACCTAAAAAACATTATGAAGATGGCTATAATGCACGAAGGGTTTGCACTTGTGGACATACTTCAAATATGCGTAAGTTTTAATAAAGTTAATAATTTTGAATGGTATAAGAATAGAGTATATGAATTTAAAGCCGAATACGATCTTACTGATAAATTAAGAGCTTTTGAAAAATCACAAGAATTTGGTGATAGGATTCCTCTTGGCGTATTTTATTCAAAACCCAGATCTACCTTTGAAAGAAATATACCTGTAATAAAAGAGAACACTCTAGTTTCCTTACAAAATTTTCCAGATATAGAATCTTTAATATGCTAAAATTTGATTTCTTTATTCAAGTTCACCTTACAGAGAGGTGTAATCTACGCTGTAAGCACTGTTATCAAGAAAATCAGACATCTGAGTTAAGCTTGGAAGAATGGAAAAAGTTTTTTGTATATTGTAAAGAACTTATTGGCGAATGGCAGGCTCAATACGATATTGAAATTCCCCTTCTAATAAAACTTACAGGTGGTGAACCTTTTTTAAGAGAAGACTTTTTTGATATTGTAGAGTTTTTAAACGAAAATGATATTGAACCATATATCCTTACTAATGGTACTCTTATTGATGAAAATATGATTGCAAAGTTAAAAGAATTAAAGTTTAACGGATTCCAAATAAGCATTGAAGGAAATAAGATTACTCATGATGGTATAAGAGGAGAGGGCACTTTCACTAAGGTTAAAGAAGCTGTTAGACTTTTGAGGCGTGAAAACTTTAAAGTATTTTTAAAAACTACCATATCAAGACTTAATTACAAAAATTTAGATGATTTAATTGATATTGCAAAAGATTGGAAAGTTGATGGTTTAGGATTCTCAAGGTTGGTTCCTATTGGCAAAGGCTCAGTTTTGCAAGACAATATGCTTTCAAGTTCAGAATTAAAAGATTTCTATTTAAATTTGAAATCAAAAAATATTGCTTCATTTGATTTGTTGGTGGAGGATCCTCTAGGGGTTAGCGTGCTTGATAGTGAATTCAAAGATAAGGTTAATACAGTCGGGGGTTGTTCGGCTGGTTTTTCAAGTATAACAGTCATGTCTGATGGAACTATTGTTCCTTGCAGAAGAATGCCAATTCCCTTGGGAAACATACTGACAGATGACTTAAGGGAAATCTGGTCTGATAATGAAATATTACTATCTCTTAGAGTTAAAAACGTATATAAAAACGGCTGTAATAATTGTCTATATTGGAACATATGCCGAGGATGTAGGGCAATAGCTTACTCTTTATCAAAAGAGAGAGATGGTTGGCTTGACAAAGATCCTCAGTGTTTTTTAACTGAGTCTTTGATAGAATATAAGACTAAAGAAGGAGGTGATAAAGGTGAAGAAAGAGTTTGATAAGAAGATCCTTGAAAAGGAGGCAGACTTCTGGAATAAGATTAAGGACAATCTTAAGAAAGGTTCTGGAAAGGTCTGCCGTAAGTGAAAAAGCTGATAGAAGATCGTTCAGCTGTCAGTTTGGCAGCTAATATGGTTATTCCATTTACAATTCAAATACACATTACTGAAAGGTGTAATCTGAATTGTAGGCACTGTTACCAAGAAAATGAACTTACTGAAGAAATGAACCTTAAAGAAATTAAAGACTACACGCAAGAAATATTAGAGGTAGTAAACGATTGGGCAGATAAGTCTAAAATTACTTTTCTGCCCAATGTAAATTTATTAGGGGGAGAGGTTTTTGTAAGAAAGGATTGGGAGAGTATTTTAGATTTCTTATCAAAAAATAAAATAGATTACTATATTTTAACAAATGCTACTTTAATAGATAAAGAAATTGCAAAGAAGCTGAAAGCTTTTCATGTATCTGGAGTACAAGTTAGTCTAGATGGTCCTGAAAAAATCCATGACTATATTAGAGGTAAAGGTTCTTTTAGGAAAGCCGTTATCGGTATAAATAACCTTATAGAAAATGAAATTGACGTAACTTTGAATACAACAATTTCAAAAATTAATTATAGATTTTTTGAAGATCTATTTGAAATTGCCAAATCTTTACAAGTAAGTGGACTAGTCTTCTCAAGATTGGTCCCTACTGGACATTCACAAAATAGTAAGGATTTAATATTAAGTAAAGATGAATTAAGAACAGTTTATAATTTTGTTAAAGAAAAAAATAAGAATTCAACTTTTAAAATTAACACAGGCGATCCGATTGCTTCTCTATATATTGATTGTGAAACGTTTTATGGTTTTGGCGGTTGTGCAGCAGGTTTTGCTGGTATAACAGTTTTAAGCGATGCAACACTTGTTCCTTGTAGGAGATTGAAGATTCCAATTGGAAATTTGAAAAGAGACTCTTTTAGAGAAATATGGTCAAACTCTAAGGTATTAAATAAACTTAGAGACCAAAAAAATTATTTCGGAAAATGCAAAGAATGTTCTGAATTTATGAAATGTAGAGGATGCAGGGCGGTAAGCTTTGCTTTATCGACAAGACAAGAAGATAAATATCTTGATGAAGATCCTCAGTGTATTTTTTTTGATTAAAATTTCTCAAATATATTTGGTTTAAACATTGCTACATATATAAAGAATATTGAAAACAAAGTACTAATAATTCTCACATAAAGGTTAAAAGGAAATGAGTATGCTACTATCAATAATATGGCTACTGTGAACAACATAATAGCTCTGATTAATTTAGGCAAAATTATCTCCTTTAAAATATGATAATAGTTTCTATTTACTAAATTTTAACATTAAACGTATTAAATTAAAATAGAGCTTTAAAAAAGGGAGTGGTAAGATGGGAATTATTGATGAAAGGATTAAAAATTCTTTAAAAGAAAGCTTTGCAATACTAAATGAGAAGGTAAATATAAAAGTCTTACTTCCAGAAACTAAAGATCAATTTTACGATTATGCAAAAGAGATATTTGAAGTATTACCTGAATTATCTGATAAGATTTCAGTTCAATTTATATCAAAAAGCGATATGCCATCGAATATTATTGACGATGATGTGAGGTGTCCCATTATTATATTTGACGATAAAAAATTAGATGCAATTTTCGTTGGTACGCCTATCGGAGAAGAGGCTCACACATTGGTTAATGCGATTCTTGTCATATCTGGATCCAAACAATTTTTGTCTGAGAAAGATATATCCTTAATTAAGGACATCAAAAAAGAGACAATTGTAGAAGTATACGTCAGTCCTACCTGCCCATATTGTCCACAACAGGCTATTATAGCCATTAACGCAAGTATGGTCAACAAGAATATTAAAACAAGAATAGTAGAAATATTTGAAAATAAAGATATTGCCCAAAAAAAGGCTATTAGGTCAGTACCAGTGACTTTTGTCGATAAAGAACAGGTAGCAGTTGGCCTTCAATCAAATGAAGAATTTGTTCTATCCTTGATAGGTAAAGATGTTCAAGAGCTTCTGTTTAGCAGTAAAAAAAAGATAAAAGAATTTGATTTAACCATAGTAGGAGCTGGGCCTGCAGGTCTATCTGCTGCTATATATGCTAAAAGATCAGGTCTTTCTGTAGGAATTTTTGAAAGAGAAATGGTTGGTGGTCAAGTATTAACAACCCCACAAGTAGAAAATTATCCAGGATTTACTAGTATTTCAGGCAAATCATTAGTTGATATTCTAACACAACATGCTTTGAATTATGTGGAAATTAATATTGGAGAAGAGGTAAAAAAGGTAAGAAAGATAGATGACTATTTTGAGATAGTTACATCTGATGACCTATACAAGTCAAAGGCTGTATTAATAGCAAGCGGTGCATCAAAGAAAAAATTAAACGTTTTAGGAGAAAACTATTTTTATGGAAAAGGAATAAGTTATTGTGCGCTTTGTGATGGATATTTTTATAAAGGGAAAAAGGTTTTTGTTGTGGGAGGAGGAAACACAGCGCTTACTGATGCGATATATCTAAAAAACATTGGTTCAGATGTAACGCTAATTCACAGAAGAGATACGTTGAGAGCTGAAAAATATTTACAGGATTCCTTTTTCAAACTTGGTATAGAAGTAATATGGAATAGTGAAGTAAAAGAAATTATGGGAAAAGAATCTGTAGAGTTTATTAAAATTATAAATAGAGTAACGGGTGAAGAGCAAACCATTGAGCTGGATGGGCTTTTTGTAGCAATTGGATATGAGCCAAACAACTTACTTGCTAAAGATTTGGGGGTTCAGCTAGATGAAGGAGGTTATATAAAGGTCGATAGAAATATGAGAACCAATATTCAAAGAGTATATGCAGCAGGCGATATAGCTGGAGGAGAGAAACAAATTGTTGTCGCAGTTGCAAGAGGAGCTATAGCTGCAACCTCTGCTTTTGAAGATTTGTTATCACCTTATTGGATTAAAAAATAAACATTAAAAA
>NZ_JBRCUV010000007.1:0-7460 GCF_053498235.1 Thermodesulfobium sp. | reverse complement strand
CTTTAAAAAAATTTGCAAATTATTTTAAAAAGTTTTATAATATTCTTAGTACAAAAAATTGTATAATATAAAATTTTTTTATTTATTATATGTGAATTTTGTTATTTGTTAAAGAACTAAATAAATAATAAAATATATTATGTTAAATTTAGTTGAGAATTTTAAAAATTTTAATGTGTAGGAGGCGGGAAGGTTGAATCTTATTAATCCTTTTGAGGTAGTCCAAGAACAGTTAGATGAGGTTATGCGGATTCTGCAGATAAAGAGTGATGTAATGCAAATTCTTAGAACACCTATGAGAGAAATTCATGTGTCTATACCAGTAAGGATGGACAATGGAGATTTAAAGGTTTTTCATGGTTTCAGGGTTCAATATAACAACGCTTTGGGCCCTTGTAAAGGTGGCATAAGGTTTCACCCTGAGGAGACAATAGATACTATTAGAGCACTGGCAGCGTGGATGACTTGGAAAACAGCTTGTATGGGTCTACCTTTGGGAGGGGCGAAAGGTGGAGTGATATGTAATCCAAAAGAAATGTCAAGTAATGAGCTTGAGAGGTTAGCTAGGGGATATATTGATAAAATTTGGCAATTAATAGGGCCTGATCAAGATATTCCTGCGCCAGATGTGTATACTAATCCTCAAGTTATGGCATGGATGATGGATGAATATTCTAAAATAATTGGTAAAAATCAATTTGGAGTTATTACCGGCAAACCAATTATGATGGGGGGATCCCAAGGCAGAGAAGATGCGACTGCCAGAGGTGGAATGTATGTTTTGAAAGAAGCATCTAAGTATTTAGGCCTTGATCTTTCAAAATCAACAATGGCTATTCAAGGATTTGGCAATGCAGGATATTATGCTGCTCTTCTTGCTGAAAAGATGTTTGGTATTAAGGTATTAGCGATTAGTGATAGCAAAGGTGGTATTTATAATCAAAATGGTATTAATATTAAAGCCCTGAAGGAACACAAGGAGAAGACTGGGCATGTCAATGGTTTTTCTGGTGCAAAGGATATAACTAATGAAGAGCTTTTACTTTTGGACGTTGATATTTTGGTGCCATCTGCTCTTGAGGAAGTTATTACAAAAAATAATGCAAATGAAATTAAGGCAAAAATTATACTTGAACTCGCTAATGGTCCTACTACTCCTGAGGCCGATAAAATTCTGTTTAAAAAGGGAATCCACCTTATACCAGATTTTCTTGCAAATGCAGGCGGGGTAACGGTATCTTACTTTGAAATGGTTCAAAACTTCTATATGTATTATTGGGACGAAGATCTTGTTTATAAGAGGCTTAATCATAGAATGTCTGAAGCTTATAAGAGCGTTTTAAAAGCTGCAAGGGAATACAATATCAGCATGAGGCAAGCAGCATATGTAGTGGCTATTAAAAGAATTATAGAGGTTATGAAACTAAGAGGGTGGTGGTAGTTGATTAGGGAAATTTATGTAATTTGTAAAGCTTTTTGTTTTTAATTTAAATTTAAGATCTAAGTAAAAAGGAGAATGTATTTCAAAATGGATTATCTATCTTTTATTGAAAGTAAAAAAGCAGAATTTATTGAAGATTTAAAAAAGATTTTATCTTATCCAAGCGTAAATGGAGAAAAAACTGAGGGAGCGCCTTTTGGCGTAGAAGTGAGGAAATGTTTGGATGAGACGTTAAATATTGCAAAAAGAATGGGGTTTAAGACATTTGTAGTAAACGATGCTGTTGGAGTAGTGGAATATGGTAATTCTGACGATTACGTAGCTTCTTTGACGCATCTTGATGTGGTGCCTGCAGGAGATGGTTGGGATAGCGATCCCTTTGTTGCGAGGATTGATGGAGACAAAATATACGCGAGAGGAGCAATTGATGATAAAGGACCAGCTATCGCTTCACTTTATTCTTTATATGCTATAAAAGAATTGGGAGTAGGTATAGGAAAGAAAATAAGGGTTTTATTCGGTACAAATGAGGAAGAAGGCTCAAACGATATGCCTTTGTACCTTTCTAAAGAAAAGCCTCCAATTTATGCCTTTTCCCCTGATGCTGAATTTCCAGTGATTCACTCTGAAAAGGGTATGGTTTTTGTAAGAATATCCTGGGATATTGACCAAGGCAACGACGGCATTATTATCGAAGAGATTACTGGAGGTACTAAGGCAAACGTAGTACCTAACAAAGCTTACGCTGTTTTAAAGAATGCCGATAAAAACGTGATATCTGAAATTTTAAAAACAATTGAATCTGAAAAGCCCTTTAAGTGGACTGTTAGGTATGATGAAAAGGTATATGTTGAGTGCATTGGAAAAAGTTCTCACGCGGCGCATCCAGAACTTGGCTTGAATGCGATAATGGGCTTATTTGAATTTCTTTCCAAATTGCCCTTAAATATCAAAGCAAAAAAGGTTATTGATTGGCTTGCTACATATATAGATAGTGAAACTGATGCAAAGAAGTTTGGAATTTTTTGTGAAGATAAATACGGGAAATTAACATTTAACGTAGGTATTGTAAGTTTTAAGGACAAAACTTTATCGCTGGACATAAATTACAGAACTCCTGTAACTTTAGATTACGATGCAATCAACGAAAAGTTTGTTCAAATTATTGAAAAAACTGGTGCAAAAGTTGAGTTCTTGCTTAAAGATAGACCACTTTTTTACCCAGAAGACCACTTTTTAGTTAGGACCTTGTTAGAAGTTTACAGAAAGTATGTAAATTCAAATACTCCTCCACTTTCTATTGGCGGAGGTACTTATTCAAAGCATATACCAAATACCGTTTCCTTTGGCCCACTTTTTGAAGGCGAAGAGGATCTATGTCATCAGGCAAATGAATTTGCTAGAATTCCAGATCTAATTAAGTGTTCTGCAATATATGCAGAAGCACTGACGAAGTTATCAAACTTTTAGCGAACAATAAAATTTAAAACTACCGTATCAGTTATTTTGATTTGGAGGAGAAATTAATGGAAAGCAGGAAAAAGCTCAATTATCTTAACGTTTCAGGTCAAGATTACATACCTTATATATCTGCTGACAAAGTAATCCCAGAATTTACAGTTACGGCAATTCTTCTGGGAGTTTTTTTGGCAATTGTTTTTGGTGCAGCCGATGCATATTTGGGTATGAAGGCAGGACTAACGGTTAGCGCAAGTATCCCTGCCGCCGTAATGTCAATGGGAATTTTAAAAGGTATCTTTAGAAGAGGCACAATTCTAGAGAATACAATTGCACAAACAATTGCTTCTGCTGGTGAAGCAATAGCTTCTGGAGTTATTTTTACAATTCCTGCCTTGTTTTTATGGGGGTACAATCCAGGTTTATTAGAACTTGATACTATGGCATTACTTGGTGGTGTTTTAGGAGTCGTTCTAATGGTACCTCTTAGAAAGCTTTTAATAGTTAATGAACATCACAACTTACCTTACCCAGAAGGAACAGCATGTGCAGAAGTTTTAGTAGCTGGAGATCAAGGTGGAACAGGTGCAAAAACAGTTTTTATGGGGATAGGTATCGGTGCGCTCTATCAATTTTTAATGGACGGTTTAGGACTTTGGAATGAAACACCAGATTGGGGTATTCCAGGGTTAAAGGGGGCTGCAATCGGTTTTGATACCTTGCCTGCTCTTTTGGGTGTAGGATTTATAATTGGTCCTAGAGCATCATTTACAATGTTTACTGGTGGTATGCTTAGTTGGCTTGTGTTAATGCCTTTGATTTCCTATTTTGGCAGAGGTCTAACTGCTCCAATTTATCCATCAAAAGTACCAATTTCTCAAATGAGTTATTGGGCACTTTGGAGTACTTATATTCGTTATATTGGTGCAGGTGCTGTTGCAGTAGGAGGTTTTATAACACTGATAAAATCTTTGCCAACAATAATTGGATCTTTTAAGGCTACAATGACAGGTTTAAATAAGAGCAAAAATAATAATGGCATAAAGGATATACGTACTCAAAGAGATATGTCCTTTTTGCTGATCCTTATTATTGTAGGCATTATATTTTTCTATGTCGCTCTTACACCGCAGTTTAATGTTGGTTTTATTGGGGCATTTCTTATGTTAATATTTGCCTTTTTCTTTACAACTGTATCTTCTAGAATAGTTGGTATTATTGGTTCATCGAGTAATCCTGTGTCTGGCATGACTATAGGAACAATAATTTTGGTAGCTATAGTTTTTAGATTGTTTGGTTGGGTTGGAGATACTGCAATGGTTGCAACTCTAATTACTGGTGCCCTTGTTTGTATTGCTATTGCGGTCGCTGGTGATACATCTCAAGATTTGAAAACAGCCTTTCTAGTAGGTGCTACTCCTAAAGCGCAGCAATATGGGATGATTATAGGTGCTGTCGCATCATCCTTTGTAATAGGTTCAATCTTAGTAATGCTGAGTCATGCTTATGGATTTGGTACAAAAGAATTGCCAGCTCCTCAGGCTATGCTTATGTCTTTGGTTATAAAAGGGGTGGTTGGCGGTACAATGCCATGGGCACTTGTTGCAATAGGCGGTTTTGTAGCAATTATTGCTGAGATTTTAGGCTTGTCAGTCTTAGCCTTCGCGGTAGGAATGTATTTGCCAATTTTAACTTCTGCAGCAATTGCAACTGGTGGATTGTTACAATTAATACTTTCAAAATCAATTAAGAACAAGGACGTTTTAAAAGCAAAAATAGAAGAAGGTGTTCTTTTAAATTCAGGCCTTATTGCAGGTGGCTCGCTTATGGGTGTAATTCTTGCATTTTTGGTCTATGAAAATATTAATATTTCGCTTAACTTTACTTGGGGAGGTTTTGTTAATCCTGTCTCTCTTTTAATATACTTTCTATTAGCAATTGGTGTTTATATTTATCTAATAAAGAAAAAGGTTGAGGTAGAATAAAAAGGTTGCTTGGATTTAAAAAGAATAATAATAATCTTTTGATGATGTATCCTGTTAAGAATTCCAATATTTCAGAAGAAGTGATAAACGGTCAGCTTAGGCTGATCGTTTATCACGCTGGATTTTTGCGCAAAGTATTTGAAAGATGGTTTCCGAATTATGGGAAAAGCTTTATAAACTTGGATGAATATGGTCAATTTGTATGGCAACATTGTAATGGAAACTATAATGTGAAAGATATACTGGTTAATATGCAAAATCATTTTAAAAATGAATCCGAATTGACTCTCGAAAGACTTGTTGTTTTTATTAGAATTTTGGTTAATAATAATTTAGTTAAGTTAATTAAAACAAAATGAGGGAGATTTTGTGAGTATAGAAATATATATTTTAGGAACTTTATCGTTTGCTGTTATGGGCGCGTTGCTTTATATATATGGTTATAGACGTTCTTATAAAATGCCGCAAGAGCTTAAAAAGCAAATTAGTATCAAACTTGAAAAGAAAATTATTTCTTTTGTTTCAAATCATTCGAGTGGAGTTACTTTAAATGAGATAGCAAATTCGATTAAAGACGTTAAAGTTGGAAATCATTTCCAGGGATACAGATTTAGCGTAAGCGATCCAATAGCGGCAGCTGAGAGTATTTTAAATAAATTAGTAGAGAGTAATAAAATTAAAAAAGTAAAGGATGGTAAAACTATAAAATACTTTTTGTTTGATTAGAAATTAACAATATTTTATTTTGTTAGGAGGATTTAAAGATGCAAATAGATTATAAGTTAAAAAGTAAATCAGATAGGAGATCTGAACCCTTTAAACCTACTTCAACTCTTTCTTTTGGACAGTTACGAACTGATCATATGTTTTTGTTAAATTATGAGGATTCTAAATGGCAAAATGCAAGGATAGTGCCGTATTCGGATATTCCAGTTCCACCTGGTGCTATCGCAATTCACTATGGCCAAGCACTTTTCGAAGGCGCAAAGGCTTTTATGCATGATGACGGTGAGATATACACGTTTAGGATTGATAAAAATGCTAAAAGATTAAACATTTCTGCTGAAATCCTTTGCATGCCTAAAATTGATGAGGAAGTACAAATAAAAGCTATACATGCTTTGATAGATGTTGATAGATTGTGGTTTCCAATTCAAGAGGGAGCCTCTCTTTACATAAGACCATTTATGTTTGCTACTGAGGATTCTCTTGGAGTACACCCATCTAGCAAATATATATTCGGTGTTATACTCTCCCCTAGTGGGCCTTACTACCCAGCAGGCTTTACCAAGCCCATAAAACTGTTGATAACGAAACAATTTCACAGAGCTGTTAGTGGAGGTACGGGTGCTGCTAAAGCTGCAGGAAATTATGCCGCTTCTTTGAGAGCAGGAGAATTTGCAAAGAAATTTGGTGCAAGTCAGGTTTTATATCTTGACTCTGAAAATAAATACATAGAAGAAGCTGGTGCAATGAACCATTTTCATATAGAAAAAGACGGAACGGTTGTTATTCCAGAATTTACAGATACCATATTAAGGAGCATAACTTCAGAATCTATAATTGAACTCCAAGATTCTTTAGGATTAAGGGTTATACAAAAGAGAATTTTGTTAGATGAATTTATTGATAAAGTTAAATCAGGTGGAATCATAGAGGCTGGCGGCTTTGGTACTGCTGCTGTTATATCTCCTGTGGGAGAATATGTTTTTGAAGATGGTTCATCAATTACAGTTGGAGATGGAAAGGTTGGAAAATTTACTAAAAAAATCTATGAACTTTATACAAGCATACAAAATGGTAAGATAAAAGGACCTGAAGGTTGGTTAAAAAAGGTCGAGAGATTTAATCAATAGTTTGATTTTAACGTTTGGTGACCAGGTAATTTTCTTTGGTAAATGGGATAAAAAAGTTATGTAGATTACAAAGAGATGATGAGCTAACCTTTCCTCATTTTTATGTAGTTAATGCATCTGCGGGATCGGGCAAAACCTATTTGTTAAGTTTAAGGTTTTGCCAATTTATTTTATCAGAAAGAATTCAGAATAACAATTTAACAAATATTTTAGCTTTGACCTTTACAAAAAATGCTGCAAACGAAATGAGGCAAAGGATATTAGAATGGTTAAAAAGGATTTCTTTAGGGTTATTAGATGATTCTGATAAAGAAAATTTAAAGGCTATTCTATCTCTTCCATTTGAAGAAATTGTTATTCGTTCTAGGAAATTAATTGGTTTAATATTTGATAACTTTAGTGAGTTTCAAGTTAGTACTATTGATAGTTTTATGGCAAGAATATTTAAAGTTATGCCATTCGAAACTAATATCTTAGCAAGTAATATAAGAATTGATGTCGATGAAATAATAGATTTTGCAGTTGATAAGTTTATCCAGGAAGTTGATTTTTATGAACTTGAAAAATTTTTAGAGAATATCTCGTTAAATAATTCTTTAAGTTTTAATCCAAAAGAGGATTTAAAAAAGAATTTGCTAACTTTGCTAGATTTAGAAAATAAAAGGCTAGGGTATTTTAAGGACAATAAAGATATTGAAATTGTGATAAATGAAGTAAAAT
>NZ_JBRCUV010000006.1:0-11079 GCF_053498235.1 Thermodesulfobium sp. | reverse complement strand
TCAAAAGATCCAGTTAAACGCAAACGACATAGCAACACTTATGAAGTTAGCTGAAGAGTTTAAGTCAGAACTTGCATCCTTAAACGTCAGGGTTGCAGCACTTGAGAAGAAGGCAGCTCTTGACACTGTGAACTTCACAGGCGATGCAAGGTTTAGACTTGGCAGCGAAAAGAGAACATTTGAGGCATTGAGTGCTCCAGGAACTTTAGTTTATCCAACTGCTCTTTCTAGTCCTGGCAGCAACAGCGGCGGCATAGTTGGTAGTACAACACCTGCTGTGACTACACCGATTCCGGATAAAAAAGATGATACCTTTATGCGTTATAGAATTAGATTAAACGTTGCAGCGCCAGTTGCTGACAACGTCAGCTTCAATGCAAGACTTACCATGCAGAAGAATGCTGGCGTAAACGGCACAGGAGATAACTCCAATATTGTTACAGCTGCAAACACAGGTTATAATAACAACCAGAATACCCTATTTGTTGAGAGATCTTACATCACATGGACTCTTAACCCATATCCTGTAACCTTTGTCCTCGGCAGACTTCCTACTATGGATACAGGCAGATACTATAACGCTCTCTTCCTTGACGCATCAGTAGAAGGCGGCTTAGTAGTGTTTGATTTGAGCAATGTACTTCCATCAACCTCAGTCTCAGCAGCATGGGTAAAGCTCTTTGACGATGGCTTGATCACATCTAGCCAAGAAGCATCTGGATATAAGGACAAAGACGTATATGTATTAAACCTTAAGACTAAGCTCTTTGACACGTTTGCCTTAGAGGCAGATTACGGCTATATTGACAAGTTTTCTTATTTTGGTCCAACAACAAGTATGGCTCCTTCTACAGCGAACGGTCTATATGGCAAGTATGATTGGTGGGCAGTAATAGGTAACTGGACTATGTATAACGTAAATATGTGGGCAGGATATAGCGGCACATCTACCGATATGCCACAAGGCGTAGTCGGAACTACTTATAGCGGATTGCACACTGTAAACGGTGGCGCATGGAGAGTTGGAGCAACCCTCCCTCTACCAGTTGGCGCGCTTACAGGCGACTTCTGGTTTGGCGACAACAAGTGGTACAACCCATTCATAATTAACACAATGGGCACCTCAGAATATAAGGATTACTACAACGTATACTATACCCTCCCAGTTGCAAAGAACGCATCCTTAACATTGAACTATGACTACTGGAAGGGTAAGAAGCCTTATAGCACTGATACGGTGAATGGCGTATACTATACATTTAACCCAGATCAGATTAAGGACGATACAAGATACTACATTCAGATGGACGTAAAGTTCTAAAAAAATTTTTTAAGCCCCCGAGAGATCGGGGGCTTTTTTATTTATAAATAAAAATATTTTTTCCCTAAGATTTTCTTATAACCCTCTCCTTCACGACTAACAATTTTTGTGATAATATAAGTAAATTTTAGTTATAAAGTGAGGGGCTCTTTATTGAATATTCGCAGAATAATTTTCATTTTTTCACTGTTAGCCATGTTTGCACTAAGTTTATCTATCTGTGGGTGTTCTTTCATAGGCGTGTCAAATCCTGCATTAAAGATCGCCTTAGTAGTCCCCCTTTCAGGAGAGCTTTCTCAGATTGGTGAAGAGGAGAGAAACGGAGCTCTTCTTGCCATAAAAGACGCCAATGCCGATGGGGGTGCATTTGGCAGAAAGTTTGAGCTTGTACAGATGGATGACAAAGGCGATCCAGTTGAATCTGCAATCATTGCGCGAAAAATTTGTGCAAACCCATCAATCTTGGCTGTAGTCGGTGGGGTAGATGCAGGAGACACTATAATGTCTGCCCAAATTTATGCAAAGAACAACGTTGTGATGGTTTCTCCCTCTACTACAAGCCCAGAGCTTACCAGTAAGGGTTATTACAGCGTTTTTAGGGTTTGTGCTAGTGATTTACAAGAAGGAATAAGCGCTGCCAAATTTATTGCAAACGATCTGAAATTAAAACGATTAGCCATAATTGAGGATAACAGCGACTATGCAAGAGATCTTATAGCCACCTTTAAGGGTGAATTTTTGAAGTTGGGAGGGGTAGTTCTTGCTGAGGAGAAGATCTATCAGGGAGATAAGGACTTCAAAGCCCCCCTTGAAAAGATAAAGTCTATTAATCCTGAGGTGATATATTTTTTAGGGATGTATCCAGAGGGCGCCCAAATAATAAAAGAAGCAAAGGAAATGGGCATAAAATCTGTTTTTTTTGGGACTAATGGCATAAAGGATACAGAATTTATAAAGATTGCGGGCATAGCTTCAGAGGGCACAATGGCTACATCGGTTGGTTTCTCATTTAATAAGCTTATTAAAGGAGCTGATTTTGTGAAAAGATATAAAGAAGCCTTTGGAAGGGATCCCACTGACTACGCGGTCTTTGCATATGACGCAACCCTTTCTATAATAGATGCTATTAAGTTGTCTGGAAAGCCAGATAGGACTATACTGGCAAATTCAATGCATAATTTGAAATTTGATGGTATATTAGGAAGTACTTCTTTTGATAAAGAGGGTAATACGAACAACAATCTTGTAGGCGTTTATATTGTTAAAAATGGCAGTTGGAGAATCATCAACTAATATGAAGGGAGTGATTTTACAATTTTCTTACAACAATTGGTAAATGGAATAACTTTGGGGGCGGTGTACGCTTTGATTGCATTGGGCTATACTATGGTGTACGGTATACTTGAACTTATCAATTTTGCTCATGGAGAAATATTTATGATGGGCTCCTTTTTTGGGCTCCTTTTTTGGTGGATATTGGAGATGACAGGTTTGTCAAAGGTCATACCAATTCCCCTTGCCATCTTTCTAATGTTTATGTTCTCTATGATCGCTACTGCCTTTCTGGGGGCGCTTCTTGAATTTATAGCCTATCGTCCACTAAGGAGCGTGACAAATAGGCTGATACCGTTAATTAGTGCACTTGGCGCATCGATTTTTCTGCAAAATTTTGCTATGCTTACGTTTGGATCTACAAATAGGGTATATCCTGCAATATTTCCTGATTTTGGATGGGACATTTTGCATGCGAGGATAAGCTTAATTCAAATATTTATTTTTACTACTTGTATATTGATGATGTTAGGTTTAACTCTTCTTGTAAACAAGACTAAGCTAGGTCGATCAATGAGGGCTGTTGCGCAAGACTACGTTACAGCAAGCCTAATGGGAATAAGAGTTAATAGAATTATTACAATCACCTTTATGATAGGTTCATCTCTTGCTGCTGCTGCTGGGGTTATGTATGGAATGTATTATGGTGTGGCGAAATTCGACATGGGATACCTTGCAGGTTTGAAGGCATTTACAGCAGCTGTGCTTGGTGGTATAGGTAACATACCCGGTGCTATGCTTGGAGGGTTTTGTTTAGGCATTATAGAGAGCTTTGGCGCTGGTTATATATCGTCTGAATATAAGGATATGTTTGCCTTCCTTATGCTTTTATTTATCCTGTTGCTTAGACCTTCTGGCCTCTTGGGCCAACAGGTTCCCGATAAAGTATGATGGATATCAGGTTTAGAAGAAAGGTCAAAACCGTAGCAAGACGATGGAATAATATGGATGCGCGCCTCAAGTGGGGCATACTTTTTTTGGTTGCTTGTGTGTATCCATTTCTTGTTTCGTCTCAATACTACGTTCACATTATGAATCTGGCTTTTATATACGTGGTTCTATCATTGGGCTTGAATATAGTTTGTGGACTAGCAGGACTTCTTGATTTGGGCTTTATAGCCTTTTATGCCGTAGGGGCATATACCTATGCAATTCTTTCAATTAAGCTAGGGCTCAGCTTTTGGGAAATCTTGCCAATAGCGTGCTTTACAACTGCACTTTTTGGTCTTTTAGTTGGTTCCGCCGCTTTTAGGTTAAGGGGTGACTACTTTGCAATTGTTACTATGGGTTACGGTGAAATAATTAGAATTCTTGCAAATAATCTAACCTTTCTGACAAACGGTCCAATAGGGATAGCTGGCATACCAAGACCGAGTATTTTTGGATTCAAATTTGAAGATCCGTTTCAATATTACTTTATGGCCTTAGCTTTCGTAGCAATAGCCGTATTTCTGACTTATAGGTTCCAGGCATCAAGGATAGGAAGGGCCCTTGAAGCTATTAGGGAGGATGAGATCGCAGCTGTCTCGATGGGTGTCAATCTTAAAAATTTCAAATTAATCTCTTTTATATTAGGCGCCATGCTTGGTGGATCTATTGGGGTCTTTTTCGCGAGCTATGCTACCTTCGTGTCTCCTGAGAGCTTTAGCTTTATGGAGTCGGTTATGGTTCTTGCAATGGTGGTAATTGGCGGTATGGGTACTATTGAGGGGCCTGTAATAGGCGCGCTCACCCTTGTTTTCTTGCCCGAGATTTTAAGAAGCGTTTCTGAATACAGGATGCTTATATTTGGTGCTCTTATGGTATTTATGATGATCGTTATGCCAAAAGGCTTTATGGGTTGGATAAAACCAAGAAGGATCTTAAAAGGAGCAGAGGAGGAAAATTCTTTTGTTACTAGAAATCGCTAATGTTACCAAACAGTTTGGGGGTCTTATTGCTGTAAACGATGTCTCAATGGAGGTTAATGAGGGCGAAATAGTTTCAGTTATTGGTCCTAACGGCGCAGGCAAAACAACTCTCTTTAACTGTGTTACAGGTGTCTATACCCCTGAAAAGGGAAAAATTCTTTACAAAAAGGATGGCGTAGTAAGGGATATTGTTGGGGTGCCAGCTTATAAGATAGCATATCTTGGGATATCTAGAACCTTCCAAAATATCAGACTTTTTAAAAATATGACTGTTTTAGAAAATGTCTTGGTAGGAAGACACTCAAAGTTAAAGGCTAAAGTGTGGGAGATACTCTTAACTATGCCTGCCTTTATAAAGGAGGAAAAAGAAGGAGTAAGATTAGCAAGGAACCTATTAGATTTTGTGGGATTACTTAATAGAGAGTCAGAGATTTCTGTAAACCTTCCATATGGACTTCAGAGAAAGTTAGAGATTGCTAGAGCCCTTGCATCCGAACCAAAGATATTGCTGCTTGATGAACCCGCTGCAGGTATGAACCCTTCAGAGACTGAAGAGCTTATAAGGTTAATCAAAAAAATTAGGGATATGGGAGTTACTATAATTCTTATAGAGCACGATATGTCTCTTGTTATGAAGCTTTCTGAGAAAATAATTGTGCTAGATTTTGGACAAAAGATTGCTGAGGGTAGCCCAGTGGAAATTAGAAACAATCCAAGGGTTATAGAAGCGTATCTTGGAAAAGAGGAAGCTGAAATTGCTTAAAGTAAACAATGTAGTTCTAAGATATGGCGGGATAGTTGCTCTGAAGGGCGTTTCACTGGAGGTAAAGGAAGGAGAGATAGTGGCCCTCATTGGTGCCAATGGAGCGGGAAAATCATCGGTATTAAAGGCTATAATGGCGGTTGAAAAGGTTGCAAGCGGAGAGGTGTACTTAGACGATGTGCTTTTAACTGGACTTTCAACTGATAAAATAGTAAGCATGGGATTGTGTTTGGTTCCTGAGGGTAGAAGGATATTCACAAGGATGAGCGTTCATGAAAACCTTTTAATGGGTGCGTTCTTGAGGAAAGATAAAAAGGGGATCCAGGATGACATAGAGATGGTTCTAACTTTATTTCCAAGATTAAAAGAAAGGCTAAACCAAAAGGCTGGGACTCTATCAGGTGGAGAGCAGCAAATGCTTGCAATTGCGAGAGGCATGATGTCAAGACCAAAATATCTATTTTTAGATGAGCCGTCGCTTGGGCTTGCGCCAGTTTTAGTTGATGAGATATTTAAAATAATAAAAGAGATAAACGAATCAGGCACAAGCCTGTTAATTGTTGAGCAAAATGCTGTAAAGGCCTTAAAATTAGCAAATAAAGGATACGTTATAGAAACAGGAAATATAACGTTGTCTGGTACTTCTGAGGAGTTACTTAACTCAGAACACGTTAGAGCGGCCTATCTTGGCGGCAAATAAATAAAAAAACCGCGCAAAAGCTTGCGCGGGCTTTTTTTATTTAAAACAAGTATTATTATTCTTCGCTTTTCCAAAGGCCGTGAAGGTTGCAATACTCTCGTGCCATTAGGCTTTTTGGTTCGGTTGGCAGTGAAAATAAGGCTTCTGGCTTATCGTTATATGTTAGCCTTTTTATCAGCACGTACGAATCATCAACGTGCAGTTCGATCCATTCAATCCAGTGGGTATTTGTCATCGGGTGAGGAGTAGAGCCTACCTTTACAAGTACCTCCTTCCCATTTCTCTCTATAACAGGAACGTGCTTTTCTACAGCGGCATCAACAGTATTTTCTTCCATTAGCTTCATCGGATTTCCACAGCAAACGAGCTGTCCAACACCAGAGTGAAGAACCATTACAATATTTCCACATGTTTCACACTTATAGATCTGCAAAGCTTCAGTAGCCATTAATTTACACCTCCGAAATGATTATTAATATTATTATAACAAATTTTTGTCAAAAAACTATTCTTAATTGTCTAATAAATAGGTAAATTTTATTAGATTAGACCTTTCCTTTGAAAGGTTTGCCCAGATAGAGTTAATCTTATCTTCTTTCTCTTTATCTAGTTTTGCTAACTTAATCAAAATCGTTAAGCCTTCTGTACTGTTTTGGATCTCAATCTTTCGAATGTTTAAGCCAAAGAGCTTCCATATTTTTCTGCCAACTGTTTGGAGAGGTTCTAGAAGCTCGTTTTCTACAATGTAATTACTTATTGTATCTCTGTTCTTTTCTATGGTATATCCTGAAAATCCTAAGACCTCAAGTACCTTACCATGGTCCTTTGAGATTTGGTAATTTTCAAATAGATCCTTCTCAAGTCCCAATTTCTTTATCAGTCTGATTACAAGGTCTTCCAATTCTTTTACTCTAGACTCTAACCTTTCAAAATCCCTCTCGTTCAATTTACACCCTCTCAATTCGTATTAATTCTATAGAATTTAAGAAGCCTTTTAATGCTTACAAATAAAACGTTATCCCTTTCAGCACTGTTAAGTAGTGCATCTAATTTGCCCCTACCTAAGTACGGATGAAAGAAAAATGAGGCGACGCCTCTTGAAAAAGCTTTGTTTTTTCTGAGTTCATTATAAACTGTTTTTTGCGTAAAATTGTATCCATCATAACCAAAATCCTCTGGTATCCAGTACATCCCATTATAAGTTGATGGATATATTAACATCTGGTGGACTATCAAAGGATTGTCAAACTGCACTTCATCAGTCAGAAGCATTCTTTCGTAGATCGTTTTTATACCTTCGGCTTTAAGAGCCTTATAAAGAATAGGAGGAGCCATATAATGAGGTGTTTCCCAACCATCTATTTTTAAACCTGCTGCACTTATTATTTCTTTTGCTTCTTTAATTCTACCTTCAAGCTGTTCAAGGGTAATCCTACCTGGAAAGGGGGCTTGAATTTTATTGTCCCAAAATTCATACCCTACAGCGGATTCACCTGAGAATTGATGTGTAAGTCCGTGTATAAAGATCTGTGCTCCATGCATCTGTGCTTCCTTTAAAACTGATATCAGTTCTACATCATCTGTTAGTTTCACATTGATGCCCTTTGATGGGTCCACAAATATTGGTATTACTGCAATAGAGAAGGGAATATCCCTCTTCTCAAGAAGGTCTATTACGGCCTTCAGTCTTGGGATGTCGTACATTGGGTGAACGTCCTCTAACCTGATAAGACCTAGTGGCCTTGGCTGTTCTGGAACGCCCAAATACCTTGCTATTGCGTCACAAAGAGCCATATATCTTTTTCTGTCAATACCCAAAAACGGATTAGAAGCCATAAAAAATAGATTTTTTGACTTTAAGAGAATTGGAGATGAATCGCCTTTGTTGTTTTCTGCTGATATCAAAACACTAGAGCTTTCTGGATTTATAGGAGTAACGTAAAACGGCTGTGTGTCAAATGTAAACCCTCTATATAAAACTTTGTTAAAGCTAAACTGAGCGTTTGAATATCGAAATCCTACTTTACTTTTTCCATATCCATCAAGTAGTGCTTCTTCGTTGGAGCCAATCCACCATGTAGCTTCTTTCTCTGCCTTAGCTCTCCAAACAATTGGCTCCGGAATAAACTGCATTCCCCTTGTACCTTCATAAAACAAGATGTTTGGATCTTTTGTTACGTATGGTGAATCTATAGGGAATCTCTTAACTTTTATATCCTTCACGTGTAGTACATTTTCCAACCATCCTGATTGCATTTTTCCAACATCTGAATACCAAATTTCACTTCGATCGTAAAATATTAAAGCGCTTACTCTTTCTTTTGAACTAGTAAAGAGAAATGATATCGATATTAATAATAAGAGAGTGCCTAGTAATTTATCTAACGATAAATACTGAGCACTTTGCATGATGACTGATTTTATCCGATACGCTCCCCATTAAAAAGCCCTCAAATTCATTTAAACCTCTACTGCCCAAAACTACAAGATCGAAGTTTTCGCTTTTAATCCTTTCTAGGATCATGTTGGCAGCGTTTGCAATATCCATAAAGGTTGTTATATCCTTTATTCCATTTTCTTCAACATACTTTTTGGCGTCATCGATTATCTTTTTGCCGTTTTTCTCAAGGTCTTCAATCATTTGTGGCATGAATGCTACCTCTGCGCCCATAAGATCTGGAAGCATGGGTGGCATGCAAACGGCATGACAAATTTCAACAGAACTGTTAAAGGCTTTTGCAAGAGAAATAGCCGTATCTAAAACCTTTTGGGTATGTACAGAACCGTCAATTGCTACGAGAATCTTTTTATACATTGGTGTGCTCATGTTCGTGTGGGTGGGTGTGAGGGTGAGTGTGCACGCTCCCATCAGAGTGGGTATGCTCATGGGTGTGCATGCTTTCTACAGTAAAGCTTTCTTCTTGATATAAACTTTCCTGTGCTCTCTCCAATGCAGAAACCACCAACTTTAAATGTTCTATGGCTTCTTCCAAGTTCTTTTCCATACCCTCAAATCCTAAAATGTTGCCCATCATCTGCCAACGCGCTATCTCTTCTCTGAGAAGCTGCACTCTATTTATCAGATGTTTTGTTTCAATCTTCATTACCGTCATATACGACTCGTTATTTGAACACATTTTTTCGCCTCCAGCAATAGTTTTATCATATAGTATAGCAAATTTACTTAAAAAAAGAATATTTTTTGAGTGGTAAGGTATTTTATGCTTTTATATATTGATAACCTGCTTTTGAGAGTTTTACCATTTCTACGATTCCCGAAGGCACAACATTTACGAATTCAAGAACGCTATCTAACCCTATATGGGTTTCCCTTAAGGCGTTTTGTGAAACCATAAACTTTACGCCCTGCTTGTACAAGGAAAGCATTTCATCTTTTAGAGAATTCTCTCTATCCTTTGTGAATAGCTTTACTCCATCACCATTTGCAATAAATACAATTTGTATACCCTCTTCTTTGTAGGTTTCAAGCAAATTCTTTGCACTAAAGAAAGCCTTCGTAAGTCTAACGCTATCGTCAGTGTCGATGTGGATTACTACGCTATTCATAAACGTATACCCCCTTATATATAAGTTGTATTTATTATACTATAAAATAAATTTTTTTGTAAGCTCAATTATCTTTAAAAATAAAAAAGCCCCCGATCTCTCGGGGGCTTAAAAAAGCCTTTTAGAAATTTACGTTAAGTTCAAGTTCGTATTCGTTGTAGTTGTTTGCTTGAGCTGGGTTAAATGTGTAATAATAGCCATTTGTTGCGTCAGTGTTATATGGTTTTTGACCTTTCTGATATATGTAGACGAGAGACAGGTGTGCATTTTTTGCAACTGGTATTAGGTAATAAAAGTCTAAATAATCTTTATAGCCTGTACTTACTGTGTTGTTTATAAATGGGTTGTACCACTTGTTGTTTCCAAACCACAAATCGGTTCCAAGTGTCCCGACGAGAAATGGCATATCACCGCCAAGTCCCCATGCACCACCGTTTACGCTCTTTATGCTATTGATATTTCCTGTGCCGTCAAGAACTGGCATATCGGTAGAAGTACCTTCATAACCTGCATACATATCTATGCCATATACATTCCAGCTTCCAAGTACTAGCCACCAGCTGTATTTTCCATATTGGCCGTTGTTTCCCGTTGTAAGTGCTGTAGCATTTGTCCCAGGAAGACCAGCAGCTCCAGTTCCATTAGCGCCTGAGTAAAGGTTGCCATAATATGCAAATTTGTCAACATAACCGTAATCTGCTTCTAAGTTAAAGGCGTTAAACATCTTGGATTTAAGGTTTAAGATGTACAGATCTTTATCTTTATAGCCATTTGCTTCTTGATCAGAGGTAATAAGACCATTGTCAAATACCTTTGCCCAGGTTGCTGAAACGGTTGTGGATGGCAAGAAGTTTGACATATCAAATATTACCTGCGCGCCTTCAGTGCCCTCGTCTAAAAACATATTGTTGTAATACTGACCTTGATCCATAGTAGGAAGTCTGCCGAGGACAAATGTCACAGGATATGGGTTAAGAGTCCACGTAATATATGCTCTGTCAACAAAAAGAGTATTTGAGTTATCCATATAACCGGATGTAGCTGCAATTATAGGATTATTGGATCCTCCTGCAGTATTATGACCAGCATTTTTTTCTACTACAAGTCTGCCATTGAAACTAATATTGTCTGCAACTGGCGCTGCAATGTTTAATCTAATTCTATACTTCATATAAGTATCGTTATTTGCATCCTGGAGAGCTGGATCGTTTTTATTAGTAATACTCGGTGATACTGTACCTATTATACCTCCATTGTAGTTAGTGTTATAGTCATATTCGTCTAGAGTTACCGAATATGCAGTTTTACCATTTGCAAACGGGCTAAGGGCGTAATAATCTTGATTTGCTGAATTTAACCTAAATTGCGCGTCTCCTGTGAAGTTCACAGTGTCAAGAGCTGCCTTCTTCTCAAGTGCTGCAACCCTGACGTTTAAGGATGCAAGTTCTGACTTAAACTCTTCAGCTAACTTCATAAGTGTTGCTAT
>NZ_JBRCUV010000005.1:0-6126 GCF_053498235.1 Thermodesulfobium sp. | reverse complement strand
CCTATATTGAATGCAATTGATATATTTCTACCAAATGCGATGTACGGTTTTGAAATCTCACTTAATATTTTTGAAACAACTATAAAAAGATCTCCTTCTGTTTTTAAGTCTTTAATTACTATACCAAACTTATCAGACTCTAATTTTGCAATTATATCGTAAGAGTAGAGCGTATTTTTTAACCTTTCTCCTATAAGCCTAAGGACCTCATTTGCCCTATTAAAACCAAGTGCCCGATTTATAGAATCAAAGGAAATTGGGTTTATTATAGCTATAGCTCCTATTATATTTCCTTGTAAAGCTCTCCTTAAAAAACGATTAATATTCTCCTGAAATGAACGAAAATTTGGTAAATTTGTTATAGGATCTGTGTATAGAATTCTTTCCAATTGCTCTAGTGTTTCTCGTTCGTTTACGAGTTTACCAATACTGATATAGTTTGTTATTTTTTCATCTTGTTTGAATGGAATTATGTTGACATAAAAGTCTAATATTTTTCCTGATTTTACTTTATACTTGACAAAATTAGAGTATTTCAAGCCACTTTTTAGAACCTCATACATATTTTCTTCAGATTCAATCAAGTAGCTTTTAGGAAAAAATGAGAACAAATTATTGCCAAGGAGCTCTTCCTTTGTATATCCAGATAAATATAAAGCCTTATCGTTTGCATAGATAATTTTGAAGTTCTCATCTGTTATTGCTATAAAATCAAAGCCAGAATCTATAGCAAGCTGTGCCATATTTAAAAACTTTTGTTCTTCAAGCCTATCTAAAGTAAAGGATAAATCCAGCTGTATCTCTTCTAAAAGGTGAAAAAAATCTGAGTGAAATGTGTTCGGCGTTGTGTCATTTAAATACAGGATATATTTCAATTGATTGTTCTGCATTAAGGGTATAGAGCAAACAGAATGTATATTAAAAAAACTATAGATGTCTTGCCAATATGACATATGCGTTTTTTGCAGAACATCTTCAATTATAGCTATCTTTTTTGTACGATATGCTTGTGAAATAGAACCTTTTCCGTATGGTGTAGATGGATCAACCCCTATTGTTAAACGCTTTATTTCCTCTTCATTTTCTTTTGTATTTGCTCTTGTAAATTTTTGTATAAAAGTCCTTGAAGCTTCATCTACATAACCAACTGCGCAGGTAGTATAGCCTACTTTATCGACCAAAATATTGCAAATCTCTTTTAAAAGTTCTTCTTCGTTTTGTATTCTTACAATAAGCTGGTTTACCTGGCTTAGGGCAAAAAAGAGTTTTTGATAGGAAACCTCTTGTGTTCTATCCAACACGAGAACAAATCCAGAGGATTTTTCATTGTACTCTATGGTATATGCAAAAGTAGAAACGGGAATATAAGCTTTAGTTTTCGATAAAAATAAAAAGTTTCTTCGCTCTAAAATAAATGTTTCACCTTGAGTGCGTCTTCTCATAGCTTCTTTGAGTTCTTCTAAGTTGCTTAGATCCTGCGGAACAAAGTCTAATATGCTTTTTCCTAAGATTTCATCTACACTACTATAGCCTAAAATATCTACAAAGCGTTGATTTGCAAATACTATTTTGCCTTCTTCTTGATGAACATAAATGCCGAATATAGTAGAATCTTTTAGAGCATCAAAAAGTCTATTCGACTGCATTAACAATACTCTCCCAATAAGAATTTAAAAAATGTACTCAGATAAAATAGTTTAATCCATAATCCTTAAATTAGTCAATTTACGTCTAATTTTTCTGTAAATTCATCCAACTGAAAATGTTTTCTTTGAAGTAGTTAATAATCTTTACTTTTCCTTTTGTTTGTACCCTGTAGGGTTTGTATATTTAGTTTTTTTACGAAAGGTTGGTGTTATAAATTAGTGCATTTTTCACTGCACTTGTGGTGTATTTTAGCATTGCTGATGACAGTAATTGTGATATACTAATTTAAAATAATCAAAAAGGGGTGGTATACATTGAAATTGTTATACTTTGTGTTAATCTTTTTGTTTCTTGTATTGGTTCAACCAGTATATGCTGCTAGCGAACTATCAAGCATTTCTGAAAACAACAACAACTTTGCTTTCAATATGTTCAGGGAGTTAAATTCTAATAAAAATATGGTCTTCTCACCTTTTAGCATATACACAGCCCTTTCTATTACATCTTTAGGAGCAGGTGGCACAACAAAAGATGAGTTCGACAGAGTTTTAAATAACAATATGTCTCTTGAACAATTTCATCAATCTTATGAAGATATATTGCATAGCGTTTCTATTGGTTCAGAAAAGTTTAATATTGCAAACGCATTATGGCTTGACGATAGTTTTAAACCAGAAGAAGATTTTCTAAACAGCGCTACTAAATTATTCAACACCCATATTGAGAACTTAGATTTTAAAAACAATCCAAAAAATTGCTCAGAAATTATAAACTCGTGGATTGAGAAGAACACTAATGGGCTTATAGAAAATATGCAAAGTTCAAGCAGTATAAACAGAAATACCCGCATGATTATAACCAATGCCATATATTTTAAGGGCATTTGGGAAAGATCTTTTGATCCAAAAGAAAATTCAGAGCTAAACTTTTATGTCACTCCAGATAAACCAGTAAAGACAACTTTTATGCAGCAACAAGGAACCTTTTTTTATTACGAAAACCAATCAGAAAAGTTATTACAGTTAGACTATAAAGGAGATAGTCTTTCCTTGATAATAGTTTTGCCAGAAGGAAACATAGATAATTTCATAAAGAATTTAGATGATAAAGAATTCAGATCGGATTTAAGAAATATGAAACCAGAGTTGTTAAACATAAGGATTCCAAAATTCAAAATAAAATTTGGCTCAGATTTAGTTAAACCGCTAAGCGATTTGGGATTGAGTTCTGCCTTTAATAATGATGCAGACTTCTCAGGTATTACCAAAACTGAAGGCCTTTATATTTCAGAGGTAACTCATCAAGCATACATTGACGTAAACGAAAAGGGCTCAGAAGCTGCTGCAGCTACATCCATAGGCATCATCACAACAGCCTATAACCCAACCCCAGTAAAAGATTTCATAGCCGATCGCCCATTCATCTATGCAATAATAGATAATAAAACAAAAACAATATTGTTTTTAGGACAATTTGTAACGCCGCTTTAAATTTTGCTATAAAAGGAGGTTTTTAATGAAATTATTAAGATTTCTTTCAATTTTTATCATCATCTTGTTTTTTACCCTTTTCACAGTTTTTGATGGCAAGTCATATGCGAGCGTTGTATGCCAACAAAATAACGTTGAATGTGTTCTCAATTCTATAGACAAATCTGACTACGTAAAGTTTACAAAATCAGAAACAGAGTACGGTTTGACAATAGAAGAAAGCGATTTAAGCATAGAAACGTACAACGAAAGTGAAGGCTTTAAACCGTGGTTCTTAGATAACCAACTTCCTGAAAATGCAAAATATTACGTAACGGGTAAATTAACTCTCTTCAGAGGCTTCAAGGCAACTCCAGAAAATTCCATTTTTAAATCACTATTAGAACAATATCCGGATTTAAGGGACAAAGATCTATCTTCTCTAGTAGGCGACACCTTTGAGTGCATATTCAAAACCAAGGATGAATTAAAGGATTTCCTTATAAATGGGCTTAGTGAAAAGTACGTTAGCCATGGGAAACTGATCACAGATCTTGAGAAATTAGAAAACATAAAACCTAACAGCTGGAGACCGATTGACCACACAATAGTCAAAAAACCAGCAATATATCTTTATCCTACCTCTGACAGCACAATTACCGTGTCGATAGAACCAAATGGCAAGATTACAAAAACCATTCCTATCTACAATGAAAAATGGACTGTAAATGTTACGAAGAATGGCAAAATAGATAAAAAATACGATTATCTATTTTACGAGGCAGATCTTAACGAAAGCTTTACTCCGACTGAAGGTTGGATAGTAGGATACAATGATCTTGGCTTATTTTTTGATAAATTTCTGCCAGTCTTAGGGTTGAACAAGAAAGAAGCAACGCAATTCAAAGAATACTGGCTAAGAGAATTAAAAAGGGCTAATTATTACCTAATAAGCCCTGTATCAAGGGAATTCATTGAAAATAATCTGAAATTAGACGTTACACCTACTCCTGAAACAGTAATAAGAGTAATTTTGTATTTCGAGCCTCTTGACAATCCAATAAACATAAAAACGCCCGTTTTAGTGAAACCGAATAGAAATGGCTTTACCCTTGTAGAATGGGGAGGCATATTAGGAGATAAAGCAAGGTAACAAATTAAAAGATTATTAATGGGCGCAAGTAATTTGCGCCCATATTTTTTAGAAGCTTACATCCATCTGAATATAGTATCTTTGATCGGTATCAAGCTGCATTGGGTTAAAGGTATAATAAATCTGGTTTGCTGCATCTGTGTTATAAGGCTTCTTGCCCTTCCAATATTCATAGTTAAACTTCAAAGTAGCATTTTTTGCTATAGGCAATATATACCATACCTGATAGAAATCCTTCCAGGAGGTATCAGAGCTAGAATAGAAAAATGCCACTGGGTTATACCATTTGTTGTTAGCAAAGTAAAAATCGCCCCACAGATAGCCTACAGGAAGTTTATACAAGGCTCCAATTCTGAATGCGCCACCATTTACAGAATTCATTCCCGTGTAAGTATAATTTGATGCATTGGTAACTCCAGCAGGCATATCTACGCTTGTGCCCTCGTAACCAGCCCAAAAATTAACTCCGTAAACGTTGAAATCAGACTGAATCGTCCACCAGTTATACTTTCCATACTGAGGGTTGGAAGCTGCAGTAGGATTTGAATTATAATTGGAGAAATAGGTAAACTTAGGCATCGTGCCATAATCGGCTTCTAAGCCTATAGCATTAAAGATTTTAGATTTAAAGCTCGCAATATAGGCATCCCTGTCCTTTAGGCCATATGTTTCATTTTCTGCAGTAATCAAGCCATCATCAAAAAACTTGACCCATGCAAACGAAAGACTTGAGTCTGGCAGGAAGTTATTCAAGTCAAACCTTACAATTGCGCCCTCAGTTTCTGAATCAAGAAAGAATTTATTGAAGTATTGACCGTCAACCATAGTAGGCAATCTTCCAAGCAAAAATGTTACCGGATATGGATTCAAATTCCAGGTAATAAATGACCTTTCTACAAATAGTCTGTTATCGTTATCATTGTATCCAGAAGTAATAGCTCCCGTCTTTGGGTTGCCAAAAGGACTTGAAAGATCCCCTGTCCCATTTACACCGGCGTTCTTCTCCATTGCAAGCCTGGCAGTATAAGAGATGTTATCAGCAACTGGCGCATTAACGTTAAGCCTTATATAATAACGCATAAAGGTATCTTCTTTATCTAAGGGCTTTGTCGTTTGTGCGCCATTTGGATAAAGCCCATTAACGACTGGCATAAAATAAGATCCGTTAATCGTGGTACCGGGTAAATTTTGAGTCGTAAAGCCTAGGGAAACCACCTTATATGGTTCATCAAGTGCATAGAAAGTCTGTTTCCTATAGGCAAGTCTAAACCTTGCATCTCCTGTAAAGTTCACAGTGTCAAGAGCTGCCTTTTTCTCAAGTGCTGCAACCCTGACGTTTAGTGATGCAAGTTCTGACTTAAACTCTTCAGCTAACTTCATAAGTGTTGCTATGTCGTTTGCGTTTAACTCTATCTTTTGATCCTGTGCGTTTTGACCCTTTTCGTACATATCAAGCATTCTTGCAACTACCATTGCCATCTCATAACGGGTGGCAAGTCTGTCACCTCTAAAAGTTGAGTCTCCATAACCAATGACCAATCCCTTTGCTGCCAAATCCTGCACTGCCTTGTATGCCCAGGAATTAGCTGGCACATCAGAAAAAGGTCCTGCAAAAGCAGATGAAGCTAACAAAAAAACGAATAATAAAGCAAAAAATAGTGAAAGTTTCCTCAACTCATCTCCTCCTTAAAAATTGTGTAAGCTAAAAACCTAAGCTAAACTAAAAAATTCACCTCCCTCTTTAAAAAATAAAATTCTTTCTCCCCTCTTTTTTTAAAGTAAGATTTAAATTAGATTAAATTATAATTAAAATTAGATTAGTGTCAAATTCTCGACATTCCTCAAAAATAACTATAG
>NZ_JBRCUV010000004.1:0-11697 GCF_053498235.1 Thermodesulfobium sp. | reverse complement strand
GCTTTATATTAGCATTAAACAAATATTAAAAAACTTTAATTTTATTATAAAACTTTTAAAACCTCAAAGGTATATCGTAATGAGAGAAGCTAACCATATTTAGAACCTGGGAGGAAAGATGAAAAAGAAAAAGCCATTTGTTAACATTATACTTTTAATATTGTTTTTTTTGGGAACCAGTATGAGCATATTTATGATAGTGGAGGGAAAAAGGTTTTAATTATTCATAAAACTCCGTGCCAAAAAAAGGTGGAAAAGCAAAAAACTGTCCGCGAGCAAGGATGCTCGGGGTACTATATTCCACGAGCAAGATGCTCGTGTTACTATGGGATGTTCGCGTTACTATATGGTGCCTGTAATACTATAAGTAAGATAATAAAAAGTTAGCAAAAAAAAAAAAAAACGCTATAATAATTCATTATCACAAAAACTTATAATTTAGGGGGTAAAAAAATGTTCAAAAACATGTCATTGAAAGCAAAATTAATTGCAGTATCTACGCTTTCTTTCGCCGTTATCGGCCTTTTAGTTATCGGCATAGTATCTTTTCAAATGACAAATTATAACCAGAATATGATGCAAAAGGTAGCAATTCTTTCTGACAGGATGATAGATAGGGATGTAGAAGGAATTGAAAATTATGTTAGTGGCGTGACGAGAGACCTTGCAAACACCCAGAGAATCAAAACATACATACAGTCAAACAATATGAATGCCCTATCGGCTTTAGTCAATCAATATTTAGATCTAAAAGAAAAACCAGATTATTTTTGTATTGTTACCGATCAAGGCGGGAAAGTGATATATACCACTCTTGGGCAAAATTTTGTTGGTACCGATCTTAGCGCCCAACCTCCTATAAAAGCAGCTCTATCAGGGAAATCAGGCGTAGGTTTTGAAACAGCAAAATTAGTAAAACTGGCAATTAGGGCATATGAGCCTATTTATGATGACAGCGGTAAACTTATCGGCACAATTCATGTAGGCAGGAAGATATCCGACTCAAATCTATTTGTGGATCAACTGAAAAAGGATACAGGATCAGACGTTACCTGGTATCTGGGAGACGAAAGGGTGGCTACTACTTTAGGAGATGTAAAGATAGGTTCAAAACAAGAGAATCAAAAGATATTGGATGAAGTCTTGAAAAAGGGAGAAGCCCCTATTATCAAAACTGAACATGGCGGCAAAAGTTATATTGTACGTTTTGGACCTATAAGAGATACAAGCGGCAATATAATAGGGATGAATTCAACTTCAGTAAGCACTACAGAATACGACAACTACTTTAGAAATATAGTCCTCTCGCTAATAGGAGGAATAATTTTAGTATGTATAATCTTGATAGGTCTTTTCTTCGCTTTCATAAAGAGATCCATAGCAAAACCAATTGATTCTCTTGCCAGGGGAATAGAAGAGCTTTCTACAGGCGACTTTACTCTCAAACTACCTGATATGAACAAGGACGAATTAGGGAGGATAAGGGATGCTGCAGAAAAGCTAAGAATATATCTGGTTGAAATACTATCAAAGATAAACAAGATACAAAGTGAGATTCACGCATCCAGTAAAGAAATGCTCTTATCCTCAAACTCTTCAAAGCTTGCCGCGGGCGAGAGCAAAAAAGCCAGCGAAAATATGGCAGATGCAGCTACAAACCTCTCTCAAAGCGCTCAAGAGATATCAAACCAGGTTCAACAACTTCTTAGCGCTATAGACTCTATTGCATCTGGTTCTGAATCGCTGGCAAAGAGTGCCACAAACTTGTCAGAAAAGACATCTGCTATAGCTACTAAATCAGAGCAGATTGCAACAGACGCAAAGGCAGTAGATGAGCTTGCTGAGAATGTAAACAAGGAGGCAAGAGAGGGCTCAAAGATAATTCAGGAAACACAGAATACCATGAACGCTATTGTATCATCTGTAGAAACGCTATCAAATGCCATGAACAGTCTTAAAGAGAGATCACTTGAGATAGGCAAGATTGTAGACGTTATATCAGGAATAGCAGATCAAACAAATCTCCTTGCTCTAAACGCTGCAATTGAGGCAGCAAGGGCTGGAGATGCTGGAAGAGGCTTTGCGGTTGTAGCAGATGAGGTTAGAAAACTTGCGGAAGAGTCCCAAAAAGCTGCCCTTGAAATCGGAAATATGATAAATCAGACAATAAAAGAGACAGAACATGCGGCAAAATCTATGAACGAGACAAAAGAAGGCGTCCTGAGAGGTTCATCAATGAGCGATAGGACAAGCGAGGCATTTAAAAATATCTTAAGCGCAATAGAAAAACTCTCTGAAAAGATAGATACGACAACTCATAACATAACTACTATTACTGAAGGCGTAAAGGATATTGAGACAGAGGTATCAAACCTTGCAGCGCTATCAGAAGAAAACAGTGCATCCAGCGAGGAGATGGCGGCATCAGCTAAAGAGATATCCACAAATGTAGAGGGAATAGCAGCTACCAGCGAGGAGATGGCGGCATCTAGCGAAGAGGTTGCGGCATCAGCACAGGAAAGCGAAACAATGGCAGAAAAGATAGATGCTGAAATAAGAAAGCTTACTGAGAGAGCAGATGAGCTAAAGAACGAATTGAGCAAGTACAAGTTTTAATTAAAGTGTAAAAGAGATCTTAAGTCACGGGGCAAATCAACGTTTGCCCCGTGATATTTTTTACTTTGGAACAAATTCCTTACAAGCCTTTCTTGACGGAAGAAAAATTCTCTCCTTCTTTAGACACAGTCCTGCATCTGCCCTTGTACTGCCATATGCAGAGCTAAGAACTGTAAAGCCTGGAAAGGTTTTCTCAAATTCTGCAGGGTCGTTCATAAAAAACGAACACGCAGAACAGCTTTGCAAATTTTTCATTATTTTAGAGCACTCCAGAAGCCATAAAATACCTGTGTAGACATAAACCATCCAAGAAACACGTTTACCACAACACCTATAGTAAACGCAGCAGTAGCAGCACATCCCACTGACTTAAGTTCTTTAAATCTTGTTGTTAAACCAATACTTGCAAAACAGAATATAAAGGTCCATGTTCTAAGAGAAGAAATAGGATCTATCAAGTTAGGTTTCACGTACTTTGAAAATTCTGCAGCCGAATATCCAGAAGTAATTATAGTCATTATAATAGATGCCACAAAGAATCCTATGACGAACTTTGGGAAGCGCCACCATATTTCCATTGGAGAGGGGGCTACTCCACACTCCTCCTTCTCCCACTTCAAACAGGCTATAAGAGCAAAAATAAAAGACCAAATTCCTATCCAGATGTCCCTTCCTATAACCTTCATTAAAGTAAAGGCGTGTAAGGCAGCAGTTTCATTTCCAACCATGTGGCCATATGAAACAGCTGCAGCAAAACCAGCTGCATCAGCAAACTCTGAGGTTCCAATCCATGCACCAGCAACGCCAGCAGGAAGTCCCAGAGCCTTTGACACGAATGGAAGTACGATGATCATTATCAAAGCAGCTATAACAACCAAAGTAACAGTAGAATAAAGGTGTTCCTTCTTTGCTCCAACTGCGCTAGCTCCAGCCATAGCAGCCGAAACGCCACATATTGCACCGCCCATACCCAGTATTGATGCAAATCTCTTGTCGAGTTTAAAATATCTCGTTCCAACAAAAAATATCGTTAAGCAAGTAATCACTGAAATAATTGTTGCTTGAGTAATAGCAACGGGACCTGCAGAAATTATAAGAATAATAGGGAACGTAGCGCCCAACAAGACTATACCAGTCTTAATATAATACTCTACTCGAAATCCTTCATCCAACCAGCGAGGAATAGGGAAAATGTTTGCTAAAATAAGTCCTAAAACAAGGGCAACTAATGGAGGCTCAAGGTTGAAGTATTGAGCATACTTCCAACCGCCAATAGCGAAAATTATAATAGAAAAGATATAAAGAAGAGTAAATGACGGTATAAATTTGGAAGGCTTAACCCCCATAATCGCCGTAGAAATTGTAAAAAAGACCAGCCAAAACACATATTGCATAATGTATTGTGGAGCATTTGCCCCAAGGTGTGCAAAGATTTGTCCTACATTATCCCACTTTAGACCCCCTGGATTAATAGCAATTGCTTTTACAAAAGAACTTCCCGAAGCAAAAGAAAAATATGCAGCCAAAACAATAAAAAGACCCAGCCAAATAGCCCACCAATCTTCTTTTAGATAAAGGTCTGTCCATCTTGATTTTGGCGGGGTACTCTTTACAACGTCGTCCTTTTCGTTTGACATCCTTTGACCTCCCTCTTCATAAACAAGAAATAATCTTCAAAAACCGAGCTAAAAAAACAATTCCTTCAAAAATTTGTACTATTTTAAATAGCATAGAACAAGTATAAAATCAATAACCCACCACCTCCTGAAATAAAAAACATAAATTACTTAAATGCATTTAATAAAATTATTATATATTTGTTTGAATTAGTGTGTCAAATATATCTATAGTTATATTTTTATAAAGCCAATTACATTTTGGATATATACAATAATATTTGACCATATATAAAGAAAATTGATATACTCATAAAAAATTGATATGCAAAAAATAGGATCTAAAATATAAACTAAGATTACATAATAAATTCAAGGGGTGAAAATTTTGCAAAAGGAATATTCAGCTGATTCATTAAGTACCAAGTGGTATGATCTATTTAACAAATATGCACAAGATCTTTATCCAGGACGATATACCCTTGAGAAATGTAAAGATCTTGCAAATATCTATTTAGAAATAATTAATTTAAAACAGAAAAAGGATTCTATAATACTTTCTCACAACTATCTTTTTCCTGAATTTCACGAAATTTCAGATATTATAGGCGATTCTTTGGGCTTAAGCCTATCTGTAAAAGAAAAACATTGTAAAAGGGTAGACTTTCAAGGAGTCTTTTTTATGGGGTCAAACAGCAAAATTATAGTTGGAGAAGAAAAGAGGATATTTGTTCAAGACAAACCAGAAAACTTAGGCTGTTCACTTGTAGACTCAATCGACATATCGTATATAAAGAAATGGAAGGAAGAATATAATGGCATCGTAATAAGTTACATTAATAGCGACATAGAAACGAAATCTTTAAGCGATTACATTTGCACATCTCGAAACGCAGACAAAGTAATAATTCATGCTATAAAAAACTTTAAAGGAAAAAGAATATTAATACTTCCAGACAAAAATTTGGGGAAAGTAATGAAGGCAAGGGCACTTGATATCATGCAAAAAGAAGGCATTAGCGTAGATCCTGACCTTATTGAAATATACGAATTAGAAAAGGCATATTGTCATGTACACGAAAAGATAAATCTAGATTTAATACTTTCGTTAATTAATAAGCACAAAAACAGCGATATCTTAATACACCCTGAATGTAGCTGTAGTTTTCAATTATACGAAAGGTCAAAGAAAGATAAGGAGTTAAAAAATAGACTTCATATTGTATCTACTGAACAGATGATATCATCTGCTAAAAGTTCTTCAGCAAAGAGTTTTATTGTTGGTACAGAAAAGGGGATGATATATAGACTCAGGAAAGAAGTGCCAGAAAAAGAGTTTTTGCCAATTGATTTTGCTGAGTGCGAATATATGAAAGCAAATACATTTGAAAAACTATTTGAATCGTTAAGGGATGATAAATATGAGATCACAATTTCAGACACGGAAAAAACAGAATATAAAGCGAATATCATTCACTTGCCTAAGAAAACTGCCGATAGGGCAAAAACTGCAATCATGAGGATGCTAGAAATCAGATGAGTACAATAGAATGCGAAATTTTGATAATAGGAGCAGGAATCGCAGGCCTTACATGTGCAATAAAGTTAGCTGATAGGGGCAAAGATGTAGTAGTAATAAATCGTTCAGAAGATCCAGAAGAATCGAATACCAAGTATGCCCAAGGCGGCATAGTTTGGTGGGGAGAAGATGATTCGGCTGAATTAATAGAAACAGACATTGAAGAAGCAGGAGATGAAGTTGGAAGAGAAAGCGCAATAAAAATTATTGCAGAAGATGGGCCAGTATTAGTTAAATCTTTCTTAATAGACAGACTTGGAGTAAATTTCGATAAGGACTCATTCGGCAACCTTCATAAAACGCTTGAAGGCGGACATTCTAAAAATAGGATTATCCATGTAGCAGACCAAACTGGACTTGCAATACAAAGGGCATTGCTTAAGGAGGCAAAAAGACATCCAAATATCAAAATAATCTCGTCAACTACGGCCATAGATCTAATAAGTACAACCCATCATTCAAAAAATAGGGATGCCATATACCAAGCAACCAAAATTCTTGGTGCATATGTGATTGAAAGAAGCTCAAATCAGATAAGCAAGGTGCTTGCTTCATACACAGTTATTGCAAGCGGTGGAGTGGGGGCAGTTTACGAGTACACTACCAATCCTGAAGGTGCAAGAGGAGATGGGATTGCCATGGCAAAACGTGCTGGTGCTCATGTAATTAACATGGAATACATCCAATTTCATCCCACTGCATTTAAAAAGGACAACTGTAAGTCGTTTCTCATATCAGAATCAGTCAGAGGAGAGGGGGCTATACTCCTAAACGATAAATTAGAAAGGTTTGTAGAGTCAGAACTTTTGCCAAGAGATGAACTAACGAGGCTTATATATAAAGAAATGAAAAAGAGCGGTGCAAAAAACGTCTGGCTTTCTTGTGAGCCAATTATTAAAAGGGGTATAAAACTTGAAGAAAGATTCCCCAAAATCTTTTCAGATTGCTTAGAATGCGGAATTGACATAAGAAAGGATCTCATACCCGTTGCACCTGCAGCTCATTACCTTTGTGGCGGAATAAGAGTTGATGAGTGGGGAAAGACAAATCTTTCAAGGCTTTACGCTATAGGCGAAGCATCTTGCACGGGACTTCATGGAGCAAATAGGCTTGCATCTACTTCACTGCTAGAAGGGCTTGTCTGGGGAATAAGATCTGCCGAAAATATCATAGGGAATTTTTCAAAGGAAGATATAGATAGTTTTCAAATATCTGACTGGGACGAAAGATTTATATTACGGGAAGCAGATAATAACTTAATTAAAGAATATCAGGCTAAGATAAAAAATATAATGTGGGAAAAAGTCGGAATTGTTCGTTCTGAAAGAGAACTTCTAAAAGCAATGAGAGAACTGATGCAGCTCTCAATAGATATTATAGAAATTTATAGAACTTCAAAACTTTCTGATGAACTGGTTGGCTTAAGAAACGCTATCGAGATAGCAATTGAAATCACATCCTGTGCAAGAAGAAATAGAACTAGCAAAGGTGCTCATTATAGGGAGGATACCTTATGAACTTCAAGGATTTGTTGAAAGAGAGAATTCACCACGATTTAGGCTTTGATTTTTACAGAAAGGATAAATATCCATATTCAAAATTTGAAGTGATATTCAAAGAAAGAGCCCTAATTGCAGGAACTATATTTGTACCTACGATTGTAAAAATTGTTGAAGATGAATTCTTTCTCAAAGAATTTGAAGAATCAGAAAAACATAAATTTGAACTAATAAAAAGAGACGGAGACGAAACCTATTCTAGAGAAACTATTATGTATATATACGCTAATGCAAATGTCTTGTTGAAAGCCGAAAGAACAATTTGCAATATTTTATCTGAATTGTCAGGAATAGCTACTCATGTAAGAGAAATCTTATCAAAAATAGATAACAGCGTATTTTTATTGGATACCAGGAAAAACGATCCGTTATTCAGACCTGAACATAAATACGCCATAAGAATTGGAGGTGGCAAAAATCACAGGTCAGGCTTTTTTGATGGAGTGCTAATAAAAGACAACGATATAGCAATATTTGGCTCAATAAAAGCAGCAATTGATAACTCGCTAACAAGCTCAAAGCTTCTAACTAGAATTGAAATAGAAGTTAGTAATATTAGAGATTTAGAAGAAGTACTTCTAGACGGGAGAGTAGATGCAATTTTGTTAGATAATATGCCTGCTAAAACTTTAAAAGAGGCAGTAGAAATCATATCTAAATCAAAAAAACATTATATCGTAGAAGCTTCAGGAGTAAAGGAAGAAGATATCAGTGAAATATCTAAAACTGGTGTAGATTTCATATCTATGTCTTCACTTATAAGAAAGGCAAAATATATTGACGTATCAATGAAAGTAGTTAAGTAAAAGAGGGTTTAAGAGTTTTTTAGGAGATGGTGCTAAAATATAAGTAGTTATTAATATAGTTTTAGGGAGGTATATTATGCCAAAAATTTTAATTTTAACGGGGGATTGTGCAGAAGATTATGAGGTAAAAGTGCCCCAACAGGCTTTAATGCTTTTAGGTTATGAAGTAGATATCTGTGCTCCTAATAAGAATGCAGGCGACATGCTTCAGCTTGTGGTGCACGACTTTACAAACCTTGATACTTATATAGAATTGACAGGGCACAGGATACCTGTAGACATTGCCGCAAAGGACGTCAAAGTAGAAGACTACTCAGGTTTGGTAATCCCTGGCGGAAGGGCTCCTGAATACATCAGAAGGTATAACGAAGTTGTCGAGGTAACGAAAAAATTTTTCAATTTAAACAAGCCAGTTGCCGCAATCTGTCACGGTTCTCAGTTATTAGCAGCCTGTGGCGTGCTATCAGGCAGAAAAGTTACAAGTTACCCTGCGTGCGCTACCGAATGTATGATCGCAGGAGCAAATTGGGTAGATCAGGACGTAGTAGTTGACGGCAACCTCATAACTGCCCAAGCCTGGCCAAATCACCCACTTTGGCTTAGAAAATTTGTAGAACTACTTGGAGCAAAAATAGAAATTTAATTATCTTGCTTACTAAGAGGGCGCAAATTATTTTTTACGCCCTCTTAGCCATAGTTTCATAGTAAAAAAACACGAAATAGCAATCCATGCCATCTGAAATGTAGACGTAGCTCAAGTGGTGCAAAAAAGGGATCTCAACCATTCCATAACATGTGTCTCCTTCTAAGTCTTTTAAGTCAATATACACTTTAAAGCTTACTTAAACAACTAAGTAATTTTTATGTTTTTATATAATTCTTCATGCCCTTTAACTTGATCTTTTAAAGTCCTTCTTGCATCATTTAGTAGATCTAATACAGATGGCAAATTTATTCTATAAAACATCCTTTGCCCGTCTTTCCTCGAATCTATAATGCCCTGTTTTTTAAGAATTCTTAAATGTTGTGACAGGTTTGACTGTTCTACACCAATTTCCTGCAAAAGCTCACACACACATCTCTCCCTCTCAGCAAGACTTAACAATATCTGAATTCTAAGAGGATGAGCTAAAGTCTTAAAAATTTCAGATATCAGTTGGTATACCAAGTTTGTTTTCATATAACCTCCCAAAAAAAGCATTTAATAGATTTTAAAAAAGCTAAAATTACAAGTCTTATATTATTATATTATAAATTTTAGCATTTGGAATAGAATAGAAATAAAATATAATAAAATCAACTAATAAAGCTTTTATTAGAAAAATTAATTAACCTCTAATAGATCTTATTAACTCGATGTCTTTTTCTATCTCTTCTCCTGGCCTGGTTAGATACCCACCTATCATCATACCATTGGCAGCTGAACTCAGAGCCAATTTCTGACTCTTACCAAGAACGTTTTCCCTTCCGGCACAAAGTCTAATAGTAGCAAAGGGCAAAATGATCCTAAATATTGCAAGCGTTTTAAGGGCATCAGATTTGTCAAGAATTTTAATATTTCCAAGCGGAGTACCAGTAATGGGTATAAGAATGTTAAAGGGAACTGATTTTATTTCAAGATTTTTAAGTGTAATTGCAAATTCTACTCTTTGCTCAAAAGTCTCGCCTAAACCTATTATCCCCCCAACACAAGGAGTCAAACCTGCTCTTTTTACAGCTTCAATTGTCTCAATTCTTTCATCATACGAATGAGTAGTGCAGATATTTTTAAAAAAACTCCTTGAAGTCTCAAGATTGTGGTGATACGTAGTAACACCAACATCTCTTAATCTTATCAGATCTCTTTCTTTGATTATCCCCAAAGACGCACAAAGTTCAATATTTACTTCACTTTTAATCTTCTCAAAAATCGGCAGTATCTCATCCATATCAGCACGAGTAGGGCCTCTACCACTAGAAACTAATGAAAATCTTTTAGATCCATAATTTTTCATCAATTTTGCCTTTGAAATCACATCTTCAATACTAACCTTTCTAAAGTTTACCTCTGTATTGTAGTAAGAGGACTGAGCACAAAAGGAACAATTTTCAGTACAAGCACCTGTCTTGTAGCTAATAATAGAACAGGTCTCAAAAGATGAAGAATACTTATCCTTTATCTTTTTGGCAATCATAAGCAAGCGATCTGTGTCAAGATTTAGCAAACCATATATAGCTGATTCGTTTAATTTATTTTCTGGGTCAAAGTTTTCTATATCAAACACTGTATCCTCCCAATAGTTTATTTCTAAGAATTATTTTAGTTTATCAAGAAATTTTCGATACTCAAAGGCATTTTTATGTTAAAATTAAATTTATTATTATTAAAAAGAGGGAAATTATTGGAGAGCTATGAAAGTATAAAAAAGATTTATAATTTCAACGAGGTAGATAAAGGAAATCTTGAATCGCTCTGTACTGCCGCAAAACAAAACGCTGATAAATTTGCAGATTTACTTTACGAATTTATGAGCACCTTTACAAACTATAACAAATTTCTCGGAAATACTGAAGTCAGAAAAAGACACAGGGAAAGGTTTAAGGCTTGGTTTATAGAATTATTCTGTGGGAAGTATGACGAAGACTATTTCATTAGAGTTCAAAAGATCGGACACGTTCACGCTGACATGGGGCTTCCAACTCACTACGTTAGCGCAACAATGAGCTTTGTAAGAAATTACATTCATCAGACGATTCTTTTATCCTGCCCAAGTGAGGAAGAAAGGAAGAACTGTAGAGAATCAGTTGATAAAATTTTAGACATAAACCTTGATATCCTTACTAGTTCTTACGTAGACGAAAACAAAATTTATATCGCCCGAACAAAAATAGAAAATAAGATAGTAAAAATCAGCGAAAAGATATCCTATTACTTTGATATAGCTCTCGTTGTAGCTCTTGTGTTTACTACCTTTATGATATTTGTATTGTTTATATCTGATATTTATAACTTCTTAAGGAGCGCTTCATCCTTTGAAAATAGTGTAATAAATATCCTTGGCGCTATGCTTATAATCTGGACTATTAGAGAACTCTTAGAAGAGGAGTTAAAAAGACTAAAAGGCAAAAAATTCGCCCTAAATATATTTATAAGCCTTGCAATGGCAGCTATGCTCAGAAAAATATTGATCTTCTCCTTAGAACCTCACAATTCTACAGAAGTAATTGTGTTAGGCTTTTTGGTATTGATACTTGGCATAGTGTACTGGCTTATGAATAAGAGCTCCAATTAAAAGCTTTTTTAGATTCGACAAACCTTTTAGTATAATCGCCAATCGGAATAGCACCCCATAGTACCCCGAGCATCTTATAGTATCGCGAGCATCCTTGCTCGTGGACAGTTTTTTGCTCTATATAAAAATTATGGAAGCAAATTAGCTATTGCGTGAGCTAACTGCTGCTTTAATATAGGCTCTACATCATCAAACTTTATATTTGTACCAGAAGCCTCAGACACTACTCTATCCCTATATATAGCCCAA
>NZ_JBRCUV010000003.1:0-25817 GCF_053498235.1 Thermodesulfobium sp. | reverse complement strand
TTTCTAACCTATAATAAAAAGCTTAAAAGGAGGAATAACTATGCATAAATTAGTAAGTTCAGATAGATTTTATTTTGAGGAAAGACGGTAATTAGATACTACATTCTGAAATATGCAGATAGAACAGGAGCAGGTGATATAGCTATAAAAGGAGTCTTTATAGAACAGTTTCCCATTCCTCCCATTACCTTCGCAAACGAGTCAATAGTAAAGCAAATAGAAAATTTTGTGGAAACGATTTTATCAGCAAAGCACCAAAATCCCAATGCCGATACAAGCCAATTAGAGCGAAAAATTGACCAATTAGTTTACCAGCTTTATGATTTGTCAGAAGAAGAGATTAGGATAGTGGAAGGAGGGATAAAGCAATGAAAAAAAGTGAAGTTAATGCAGCCTTTGAGATTTTACTTGAAGAAATTGAATTAGTTTTTGATATGACAAGCAAAGAAGGAGAAGCAGGATTTAAATCTCAAGATTTTCATATTCCTTCTAATTCAAAACAGAGGCGTTGGGAAAATACTGCTCAATGGGCAAGAAATACAATGGTAAATGAAGGACTTTTATCAGCTGATTCGCCAAGAGGAATATGGGAAATTACTAAAAAGGGGAGAGATTTTTATAATCAAAACAAATAAACTAAACTAAAGCAATACACCCCGAGCAAGATGCTTGTGTTACTATGAAGAACACTCCACAAGCAAGGATGCTTGTGTTACTATGATGATGCTGGTTGTTGAAGGTAAGGGAAGCGAGCTGGCAGAGAAAAATTCACAAGTCTTAACATATGGGGTTTAAATGAATTTCTTTAAGAGCAAGAGAAAAGTTTTGATAATTCTAGTCATCTTGCTAATGATGGGGTTATTTCTTTATAGAACTTTTGGGACTCACAGAACCAATTCATACCAGAATAGCAGCGGCTACTCTGAAAAGTCTATTGTAGGTAGCTATCCTAAAAATTCTTATAATAACAACAGGGCAAATAATAACACATATAAAAATATTGAGGTTACAGGGACTGTTTTTGATTTGAAATTTAAAACCTCTAAGATAGGCAACAAGTATATGACTTTTAAGATAAAAACGACAGATAATGTAGTTTACAATTGCTATTCTCCAAAATGGCTACCTATTAGAAATAGCGATGTTCTGAATGTAAGCGGAAAGTATTTTGAAATAAAGAATGTTGGAAGGTATACCTTTCACAATGAGCTTGATGTAGAGGATTTTAGCTTTGTTAAGTAACAAAATATAATCTTTTTGTGTATCACACTGTTAAGCGTAAACGATATTCTTTAATAATTGTAGTAAAATCAAATTATGGAATTTAGGGGAAAAATTTTTTCAATATATTCATTTTATGTGGCTGAGGAAATAGACCTCGCTCTTGCGCAGAATCTTCTTAAGGCTTCAAAAAGGGTGGATTTTGCAAGGTCTAAATCTACTCCTAAAAGGTTACGATATGAAACCCCACCAATAGTAGTTAATCTAGAACTACCATTTGATTTTGACATTATTGATGACTTCTATCCTTCGAACGTTAGGCTAAAAATTTTTGATTTTGGTGCAATATCCATCTCGCTTTTGTGGAATGGCAAGACGGATTTTACGAATTTAAAGTATATATCTTCGGATCTCTTTGATAGCGATCTTGAGGATAGGGTTTGTAACTATGCAATTGAACTTAAAAGATATCTTAACGAGACCTTTAAAAAACCCTTTGAAGAATTGATTTATGAAGATTACATTGTATTTCAAACAGATGAGGTTGATACTGAACCTACTTCATTTTTAAGGAAAAATAAAGAAACTATAGCGCATATTCTAAGAATGGAAAAAGAGAACCTTTCACAAATGGAAATAGATGAAGCTACGCAGATAGTTCTTAGTTATTATGATTCAGATATGACAATAATAGATTATAATGCCTCTTTTATTATTGATCCTGATTATAAAGATATCCTTGAGATAATTGAATTCAGCCAGGTTGAATTAGCTCAAATCAGGGCTTTGGACAGAATACTTGATAAAAGTCTAGATTATTTCGAGTCAATAATAGAGAAAAGACCAATTTTTCTTCCTCCAATAAAGCAGATAAGCCTTTTCTTTCTGAACGTATCGCTTAACAGAGAGAGGCTTGATAACGCGTTAAAACTAATTGGGGATCTATATCTGGCAAGAGTTTATAGATCTCTTGGTTTAAAACTTCACGTTTCAGATTGGGAAAATTCTCTAGAGAGAAATTTAAAGACTCTTTCAGAGATATATCAACTTTTGCGTGAAGACTTCTTTCAGAAGATTGCGAACTTTTTAGAGATTACCATTGTTATTCTAATATTGATAGAGATAATATTAGGAGTATTAAGGATTTTATAAATACAAAAAGAGGCCATGAAGCAAGTTTCACCTTCATGGCCGTGCTGTGGGGGGAACCCAACTGAGTATTATATCAAAAAATTTAATATTTTAAATAAATGCTCATGAGTTTTCTATAAGTTTTTTTTATATATTAAATTAGTAATATCAAATTTCTTTCTAAGTTAAGGATGAAAGGTTAGGTTTTTGACTCGGGAAATTTGTTGTAAAACATCAAAGAAATCCCACCCAGAAAATTTATTAAAAAATGAGCTATTATGGGGGCTAATATTGTTCCTTGTTGAATATACAGCATTCCTAAAACAAAACCTATTCCACAAATATATGCTGCATAAAAGAGCCCTTTAATGTTTATTTCAGGGGTGTGTAGTATGCCAAAGAATATAGATGCAAGGTAAATGCCGAGAAACTCCTGCATTAAACCTCTGAAAAACATCTCTTCACAGAAGGCGCTTAGAACTGATATGTAAAACATCTCTATAATATTAACGTCTTTAAAAATATTAATATATAAAACCTGATTTATCTTTTCTGCAAACAAGAAGATTTTTGAGATATAGAAACCTAAAAGAAAGACTAAAACTCCAATCAAAATAGAAGTGCAAATGCCAGTTAAATCAATGTTAAAATCTGGCATTTGCTGGAAATATTTTAAAATAAAAACCGAAATAAAAAGCAAAAACAATTCTCCAATGGTGGAGAAAAGCAGAAACCTATCCTTCATTGAAGTTTTTTAGAAATTTCTTTAAGATCTCTTCTTATTTTCTCCTTTTTCAACCCATATTCAATTCCATCAACAAGTGCCCTGTAACTTGCCTCAATGATATTGCTTGATACCCCAAGCGTTGTCCATGTTTCCAGTGAATCGGTGTGATCTATCAAAACCCTTACTCCTGCTCCTGTACCAGAACTTCCTCCAAGTACACGAACCCTATAATCAGATAGGTGTATCTTTTCAAGATCTGGGAAGTGATTAGAGAGGGCTGCTCTAAGAGCCTTGTCCATTGCATTAACAGGGCCATTGCCATCTCCAACGCTGTGGCTAATTTTTCCGTCTACGATTAGTTTTATAACAGCTTCTGCATAGAGCTCTTTTAATCTTTCGTTATATTCTACTGTTGTTTTCCAATATATTAGGTCAAATAAATCTTCTCTTGTACACAAGCCCTTCCATAAAAGTATTTCAAAAGAGGCTTCGGCAGCCTCGAACTGATAACCCTGATTTTCGAGATCCTTTATGATGGAGAGAATCTTTCTAGTCTCCGGCCTATTTTTGTTTAAATCTATGCCCATTTCCTTTGCCTTGAATATTATATTACTTGTACCTGATAGCTCTGATATTACTACCCTTCTTTTGTTGCCTATTAACTCAGGATTAATATGTTCGTATGTTTTTGGATTAGTTAATACAGCACTTACATGTACTCCTCCCTTGTGTGCAAATACTGATTTTCCTACAAATGGCTGATGATCGTTTGGCGTTATGTTTGCTATTTCATCAATAAATCTGGAAAGGGGAGTGAGCGCTTTTAGCTTTTCTTCGTCAAAGAGAGGGATATTCATTTTTAACTGCAAAATTGGGATTAGAGAACACAGGTTTGCGTTGCCCGCTCTCTCTCCAAAGCCATTTATAGTACCCTGAACCTGCACTACTCCTTCTTCTACTGCTGCAATTGAATTTGCTACTGCAAGCTCGCTGTCGTTGTGGCAGTGAATGCCTAGCGCTACGTTTTTGCCTAAATAAGATTTCACTTCTCTTATTATGTTTTTGATTTCGTCTGGTAAAGTTCCGCCGTTTGTATCAGCTAAAACTATCCTTTTTGCTTTTGCCTCCTTTGCCCTTTTTAAAACTGCAAGGGCATATTCTTTATTGTTCTTGAAGCCATCAAAAAAGTGTTCCGCGTCAAAAAAAACCGATTTACCCTTTGAATTTAGATAGGATATGGTTTCAGAAACCATATTTAAATTCTCTTCAAGAGTAGTTTTGAGTGCATCCTTTACGTGTAGATCCCAGGATTTTCCAAATATAGTAATAACGTCAGTATTGGCGTTTAAAAGTGATATTACATTCTTATCGTTTTTTGCAATGATATTTGGTTTTCTGGTTGAACCAAAAGCTACAAGTTTGGAAAAATTGAGCTTGATATCCTTTGCCTGTTCAAAGAACCTTTCATCCTTCGGATTAGATCCAGGCCAACCTGCTTCGATATAATCTATGCCAAAATCATCCAGTCTTTTAACTATTTTGAGCTTATCTTCTAAAGTTAAAGATATGCCCTCTCGCTGAGCTCCATCTCGTAATGTTGTATCGTATAGCTCTATTTTCCTTTTATTTTTTTTCATCTTCACAACTCTGCTAACATTTTTCCAGCTTCAAAGCATCTTTTTACTTCTTCTTGCTTTAGAGCAAATCTTGTTTCAATTTTTTCAATAACTTCAACACCAAGAGGTTTTATGGCTTCTTCTATTTCCTTTACTGCGCCACCAGACCATCCATATGATCCAAATATAACTGCCTTTTTACCTTTTAGTCTGAGGAGTCTCATTAATCTTAATAGTGGTAATATGTTTGGAAATACGCCGTTGTAAACTGTAGGAGAGCCTATAGCAAATGCTTTGCAAGTCATGATCTCTCCCATAATTACAGATACAGGATCCTCTCTTAGGTCATATACCTTCACTTCACAGTCTGAGCACCCTGCTCCTTCTGAGATCAACTTTGCCATCCTTTCAGTAGTATGCCACATTGTAGTGTATACTATCACTACTTTGTTTTCTGTTGGGTCTTCAATTAGTTTTTCTGTAGCGTCGAATATATATTTAATGTCTTCTGGTCTTCTGTAAAACGGTCCATGTGCAGGGAAAATCATTGTAGGGTTAAGAGATTTATAATATTCTAGCGCCTTTTTGGTAAGCGATTCAAAGGGTCTCATTAAGAATGCAAAATAATCTCTAATAAATGGGTATATATCTATGCCTATTTGATCGTAGAATGGCTTTGATAAAGATATTAGAGATCCAAAAAAGTCTGAGGTGAAGAGCCACCCTTTTTCTGGAACGTATACGCTTGTAGTATCAGGCCAGTGGGTCATAGGAAGCGACTTAAAATTTAGAGTTTTTTCTCCGATTGACAAGCTTTCTCCTGATTTTAGAACTAGAACTTTTGACTCATCGAGATCTGGTAAAAAGTTTTTTATAAACTCATAATTTTTTTCAAGGCATACAAGTTTCATATTTTTAAATTCTTTGAAATATTCCATAATAGAACCTGCGTGATCTGGCTCTGTGTGCAAAGATACAAGATAATCCACCTCTTTGCCCTTTGTTATTTCTTTTATTTTAGAGATTGCCTCTTTTCCGTATTGTTCCTTTACGCTGTCTATGATAGTTATCTTTTCGTCTAAGATTAGAAAGGAATTATACTTGCTTCCTTGGGGTGTATATACTCCGTGAAAATCTCTTATTTCCCAATCTAAAGCGCTTACATCGTATAGCGTATCTGCTAATTTACAACTCATGATTTTTCCTCCTGATTTTTATTTTCTATAAAGTATTATTGGGTTATTTCTGGAGCCATGGTCCGGTACTATTTCAGGATAACCCACAATTATTGGTGCTACCGCGCTGTATTCTGAAGGGACTTTGAATTTAGCCTTTGTTTCTTCCAAATCCATATATTCTCTTGCAAATCCGATCCAGCAGGTTCCGAGACCTATAGCGTGAGCTTCAAGCATAAGGTTTTCAGCTGCTAGAGCGCAATCTTCTTTTGGATAAAGGCCGTAATTTTTTGCGTAGATAGTAATTAGCGCTGGTGCGTTGTAAAAGATGTTGTAGTCATCCCTCTCTAACATGGATTTGTATTTCTCTAATACCTTAAACTTTTCCATATTTTTAATAAGAAACTTCTTTGAATTATCTGATAAATCCTTTAAAGTTGAGCGATCTTGGATAACTACAAATGCCCACGGTTGAGAGTTCATGGCGCTTGGTGCCCAGATAGCAGCTTCAATAAGATGATCTATCTTCTCTGATTCAACAGGCATATCCTTAAATTTTCTAATAGACCTTCTAGATTTGATTATTTGAATTATGCTCACTAAAGCACCTCCTAAGATGGTTTTAATTTAATAATCTATTTTAAACGATATTTAACAATAATAAAAATCCTTTAGATTTTTTGTTGTAACTTTTTTATTCTTTAAAAAGAAGAAACTCCTGCCAGCATTTATTCGAATTACCAAACGTTACTGGCAAGAGTTTGTAAAAAGTTTTGCCTATATTTTAAATTTAGAAGTTTTTTCGTTCAATTTTTCAACATGTATGCTAAGCTTCTTTGAAACGTCTTCAACATCTTCCATCATAGAACTTAATTCTTTTGCAAGCGCAGATTCTTCTGTAGCCGCAATTGCACCGTCTTTTGCAATTGTTGCAAGTCCATCTATATCCTTTTTTAACTCTGAAGTAGAAGCGTTCATCTCTTGAGTGCTTGCAGTATACTCTTCTGATAGGGCTGCAAGGTTGCTGATGTTTGTTTCTATGCTTCTAATGTCTTCCTCCACCTTTGCTACATTTTCTTGGGCTAATTGTATTTCTTTAAGGAGACTATCTATTTTTTTGCTGATCTCCTCAAAGGCTTCTCTTGAATCTTGTGTTATTGTTCTACCTTTTTTAACCTCTTCCAATGTAATTTTCATTGCTTCGGAAGCTAGAGTTGTTTCCCTTCTAGTTTGCTCAATTAACTCTCCAATACTTTTAGCAGCTTTTTGAGATTCTTCGGCTAACTTTCTTACTTCATCTGCGACTACTGCAAAGCCTCTTCCTGCATCTCCTGCTCTTGCAGCTTCTATCGCTGCGTTTAAAGCTAAGAGGTTTGTTTGCTCGGAGATCTGAGATATGATGTCTACAATTTTTACTATGTCGTTCGATCTTTCTGATAAAGATAATATTGTTTTTGAAAGTTCTTCAACAGAGTTCAAGATCTGTAAAGAAGAAGAATCGTTTTGTTCAATTAGCAAGGAGCCATTTTTAGATTTTTCTTCTGCTTCCGATGCAAGAGAACTTACACCTATGGTAATTTTTAGGAGGTTCTTTGCATTGTCAGAGATCTTACCCATCTTCTCTGCTACGTTAGAAGCAGAATTGGCTTGATCTTCTGCACCTTTTGCGATTGATTCTATGGCGTTCAGCAATATATTTACGTGATTGTTTAGCTTTTCAAGCGTAGCGCTCAATTGTTCTGAATTTTTAGCCGTTTGTTCAGCATAATTCGCGCTTTCACTTGAAGCGTATTTAGCGTCTGATGAAAGACTTGACAGCTTGTTTGAGGCTTGGGACAGATCATCAAGCACGGCCTTTATATCGTGCAGAATCTCAGAGAAGTTATCTCTAAGTTGTAAAGATGCCTGAGCAATTTGGCCTATCTCATCTCTTGAAGAAACGCTTATATCAGAGCACAAATCCCCGGTAGAGAGGCAGTCTATATCGGTCTTTGCCTTTGAAAGTGGTCTTAATAAAATAAATTCTATACCTACGCCAATTATCAAAAGACCCACTAAGAGGCACAAAAAAATTGTGATAATCTGAACTATTAGCGAGCTGTATATAGGACCATCTATGAGCGATGGTGGATATGAGAGAATGTAAGATCCCACTACTTTGCCGTTTGAGTCTTTAAGGGGAACCACTACGTTATAATAGTCGCTTCCGAGCAAATTAAATCTCTGGATGAAGCTTTCACCCTTTATTAACTTATCATAAATATCTTGGGGGATTTTTTGACCTTTGAATTCCTTGTTTAAAGTTGTAGTAACAATGTCATTGCCAAATGTGAACGTTGCATCAATGTTTAGTAATTTTTTCATCTCACTTGCCAGCCTGTTTGAGTCGAAAATTGTATACCCTGCGCTCACTGCGCCTATAATGTTGCCACTTGCATCCCTAACTGGCGATCCTGCTCGAATAGAGAGTTTTACTACTTTTCCTTCTTCTATTCCTACAGTATTTTCTCCCTTAAGTGCCTTTTGAATATTTAATTGGTTTGCTATAGAATCGCCAACTGGCGTGTTAAGAGAGTGTGCTCTTATGATGACATCTCCTTTGTTATCGGTTACTACAATGTAGAGGTCTTTGTATTCCTTTATATATGGCACAAGAACGTTTTTCAACAGATTAAAATCCTTCGTCTCTACTCCCTTTACCACGCTCTCTTTGTCTGAGAGCAGTTTTGCCATATCTTTCGATCTAGACATATAACCCCGCAAAAGTTCATTTGAGGCGGTCATTGCATAATGAAGCTTTTCCTCAGCGTTTTTGTACCCGTTTGAGAAAAACTGAAATGACGTAAGAGTTATCAGGGCAAAACCAAATATAAAGAAACTAAGAAATGTAATTATTAAAAGTTTTTTCCTCAACGAATAGTCTTTAATAAAATGCATTATTATTCTCCCCTAAAATTAAAAAATTATATAAAAAAACTAAAAATTACATAAAATATTTTAGCACTTAAGTATTAGCAATTCCAAGATTCAATTATATTTTTAAATTAGAATTATTTATTATTTAATAACATATTATTATATTATTTATTATTTATTTTTCAATCTTATAATTTTCCCATACTGGTCAATGTATTTATTCCGCCCCTAATGTTGTAAATAAGAGTAACCTTTAACCTTTCTGTTTCTAGAAGCTTTTTTAAGTCATCATATATTCTCTTTGTAGCAGCTTCTTGATAGATCCCTACATTTCTAAAAGATGTAAGATAGTATTTTAAGCTTTTTAGTTCTACACAAAATCCGCCGTCTGGAAAATATTCAATAATCAATTTCCCGATATCTGGCAAACCGCTAAAAGGGCAAACTGCGCTGAATTCGCTTGTTTCGATCTTGATATACTCTTCTGCTTTAAATTCAAATCTTTCCAGAAAATCAGGCTTGATGTAAGATTCATCTTTAAATTCAAAAATTTTTCCGCTAGCCTCTGGCATAAATGCTCCTTTCTATCACATTTTTAAATTTAATAATAAACAAATCTTATTAATAATTTTAAAATACTTTGCTAAACTTATTATTAATAATTAAATATTAACTGATAATTATATTGATAAGTATAAATTATATTTAAGTAAAATTAATAATGTCGAAATTTTCTGTCAATTTTCCTAAGAAATAGTTTATACTATTTTAAATATTTTGGAGGAGACTATGAGTAGTAAAAGGGTGTATAGTATTTGTGCAATGTGTACAGGAAGGTGTCCAATAGTTGTTGATGTAGAAGGCAATGAGGTGGAACACATCTGGGGTAACCCTCATCTCTTAGGGGGCTACAACCTTTGTCCAAGGGGTGCCGCAGGTAAGGCCTTGTTGAATGACACCGAAAGACCAAAGAATCCTATGATTCGTGATGGAGAAAGGGGTTCAGGGAAATGGAGGAGCGCTTCATGGGATGAGGCCTTGGATTACGTTGCTGATGGCCTGAAAAAAACTATTGAGAAATATGGGGCAAAGAGCGTTGTACTTTCCGACAGAGGAGGTGCTATTACTGAATTTGAAAAGACATTTATTGCTGCAATTGGATCTCCAAATTACTTCAATCATCACGCAACATGTTCTAATTCTATTCACAACGCCCATCTTTCGGTTGCAGGTCTTGCAAGAAACGGTGTGACTTATGATTATAAAAACGCAAAATACCTAGTCAGTTTTGGTAGAAATTTACTTGAATCTCTCGTTACAGGAGAGGCAAAAAACGTTATAGATATGATTGAAAATGGGGGAAAACTTATACACATAGACGTAAGGTGGAACTATACTGCAGCTAAAGCGGATAGGTTTTTTATTATAAATCCGGGTACTGATTATGCTCTTGCGTTAGCACTTATTCACGTGATAATAAAGGACTCTCTTTACGATGCGGATTTTGTTAATAGATGGACAGTTGGGTTTGAGGAACTTGCAAACTTTGTAAAACCATATACCCCAGAGTTTGCTGAAAAGGAGACAGGGATAAGTGCAGCTGAAATTGTAAAATTGGCTCACGATGTTGGAAATGCAAAACCCTCAGTGATATTTCATCTTGGTTGGATGACTGCGTGGTATTCAAACGATTTTTATCTAAGACGTGCTATTTGTTCTCTTAATGCCTTGCTTGGTGCATATGAAGCAAAGGGTGGATTAATTATAAATAAAACTCCAAAAGATGTAGGAAAGCCCTTGAAGTCCCTATTAGCTCAAGTACCAAAGCCAACTGAACCAAGATTTGATGGATGTGGAACAAAGTATCCTCATCTTAGTGGTCAATGGGGTCTTGCCCAAGAGTTGGCACACGTTCTTCTTACGGATGAACCTTACCCGGTTAGAGCATATATTGTTTTCAGGCACGACCCTCTTGCCTCTTTGCCTGATCCAGATTATATTAGGAGCGCTTTTAAAAAGTTAGATCTGTTAGTATCTATCGATGTGAACTATAGTGAAACCGGTTGGTTTTCTGACGTGATCCTCCCTGAAGACACATACCTTGAAAGAACAGATCACGTAATTGCGCGAAATGGTCCAAAACCAGGTTATATCCTCAGACAGGCTGCAGTTCAAAGGAGGTTCGATACTAGGCCTAGATCCTGGATATTTAAGGAATTAGCAAATAGACTTGGTGTGGGACAGTATTTTCCGTACAACAGTATCGAAGAGCTTATAGCCTGGCAGCTTGAAGGAACTGGCTACCGCTTAGAGGACTTTAATGAAAAAGGATATATTGAATTGGTTGATAAACCGATAATGTGGGATAGAACTAATGGTTTAAAGTTCAAAACTCCTTCTGGAAAGATAGAATTTTTCTCTAAAAAATTAGAAGACGCAGGTGTTCCGTCATTTATACCCTATGAAAAGCCAATAGAATTAAAACCTGGAAGATTTAGATTGGTTACAAGTAAATGTGCGATCCACACGCAGGGGAGAACTACTTCAAATAACAAACTCCTAAATGAATATGTTAACGAGAACCATTTATATATACATGAGGATAAAGCAAGTGAGCTTGGAATAAAGGAAGGCGATCTGCTTGAGGTTGAAAATGAAGGTGAAAAGCAATATATTAAAGCAAAACTTACAAAATATATACATCCAGAAGTAGTTTTTATGCTTCATGGTTTTGGTGATAGCGTTCCCTTAAGAACCAGGTCATATGGCAGGGGCGCATCTGATATAAGACTCCAAAAAGGGCTTGCGAAGGTAGCAATTGGTGGTAACTGTCCATATACCGAGTGTACAGTTTCCGTAAAAAAAGTTAAATGATTTAGTGAGCAAAACATATAAGTTTGTTGTTATATAAAAAAATTTTTGGAGGAGTAGAGTGGGAAAATATTATATATTTCAAGATCAGAAGAGATGTATAGGATGTTATGCTTGTGAGCTTCACTGCAAGACTAAAAATAATGCTCCTGAAGGCGCTAAGCTTTGCAGAATCGTGCCTACAGGACCTCAGGTAGTAAAGGGAGTTCCAAGGATGCACTTTGTATTTATGCCGTGTTTTCATTGCGAAAAGCCATGGTGCGTGTATGCATGCCCGACTGGTGCGATGACAAAGAGGTCAAAAGACGGTATTGTTTATGTAAAATCAGATCTCTGTGTTGGATGTAAAAATTGTATAACTGCCTGTCCTTGGGGCGTTCCACAATGGAATTCAGAAACAGGTAAGGTTATGAAATGCGATTATTGCATGGATAGAATTGATCAGGGTTTACAACCTGCATGCGTTACAGGTTGTACTACTGGAGCGCTGAAATTCATATCCCCGAGCGAGGCCTCTCAAATTAAGCGAGAGAAATTTGCAAAGGATATTTCACCTTTGAAAAAACAGTGATAATATATTAAATTTAAATGTTAATATTTTAAATTTTTTATAATTTTAATGTTATTTATTGTTATTAATTATTAGTAACTGTCAAGGAGGTCGATATGAGCGAAAACGGGGTGAAGGAAAAGCAAATAGAAATTGCTGATGGAGTTAATGTTATTCCAGAAGCAAATGCCATTGTTTCTCCTCTTGACAAGGCTATAAATTGGGTCGTCAATTGGGGGAGAACGTCTTCCCTTTGGCCTATGACGTTTGGCCTTGCGTGTTGTGCAATTGAGATGATGGCTGTGGGAGCAGCACACAACGATCTAGACAGATTTGGAATTCTTTTTAGGGCATCTCCTAGACAAGCCGATCTAATGATCGTTGCTGGAACAGTAACCCTAAAGATGGCCCCTGTCTTAAGAAGGGTTTACGACCAGATGCCACAGCCAAGGTATGTGATATCAATGGGTAGTTGTGCAAACAGTGGAGGAATTTTCAACACTTATTCAGTCTTACAAGGCGTAGATCAAATTGTTCCTGTTGATATCTATCTTCCAGGTTGTCCACCGAGGCCAGAGGCACTGCTACATGCCCTTTTGTACCTTCAACAGAAAATAAAGAAGGAAGGTTTGGTATGGGGAGCATGGAGATAAAGGACATCAAAGAACAAATCTTAACTTCACAGAACGTTTGCATACTTCCAGAAACTGAAGAGGATCTTGAGACAAAAGAGATGATCCTCAATATGGGGCCTCAGCATCCCGCAACTCACGGTGTTTTGAGATTGGTGTTAAAACTAGATGGCGAAGAAATAGTTGATATGGAACCTCACATAGGGTATTTACATAGGGGTATCGAAAAATTAATGGAAAGCAAGACTTACGCCCAGGCCCTTCCTCTTACGGACAGGCTTGATTATATATCTAGTCCTGCTAACAATACTGCTTATGCTATAGCAATTGAGAAGCTATTTGGAATAGAAGCTCCTATAAGAGCAAAATTCATAAGAACTATATTTTGTGAGATGTCAAGGATATGTAGCCACCTCCTTTGGCTTGCTACCCATTCTTTGGACATAGGCGCAATGACTGTATTTCTTTATTGTTTTAGGGAAAGAGAGTGGCTTTTAGATCTGTTTGAGATGACTGTTGGGGCAAGACTTTTAACAAATTTCGCAAGGATTGGCGGAGTAAGGTGTGATATCAGTCCTGAGTTCGTTCAGGGTTTGAGGGAGTTTACTAAGGTATTTCCATCAAGAGTGCAAGAATACGAAACTCTTCTAACTAAAAACCCTATATGGTTGGAAAGAACTGTTGGGATTGCACAAATTTCAGCTGAAGATGCCCTTAACTGGGGACTTACAGGTCCTTGCCTTAGGGGGTCAGGGGTAGATTATGACCTTAGAAGGGATTGTCCGTATGACGCATATCCGTATGTGAAATTTCATGTACCGCTTGGTAAAAATGGCGACGTTTACGATAGATATCTTTGCAGAATGGAGGAGCTAAGGCAATCCAACGAAATAATAAAGCAGCTTTTAGATCAACTCCCAGACGGACAGACTGTTGCAGATGACGCGCCAGATTTAGTAATTCCTACTCCACCTAGGCAAGTTGAGGCAGCAGGAAGTGTTGCGAGTGCCTTTATTACCCTTTCAAAAGAGAGAAAGATGATAAACACAGGTGACTTGTACAGCGCTGTAGAGGTACCAAAGGGAGAGCTCGGCATCTATGTTGTTAGTGACGGTTCAGGAAAACCATATAGATTAAGACTTAGAACTCCATCTTTTGTTCATATCTCTGCAATGCCTGTTCTTTCTATAGGTCATATGGTTGCAGATATAATTGCCATTATCGGTTCTATTGACATTGTCTTAGGGGAGTCGGATAAATGAAAGTACAAAAATTAATTAGAGACGTCTTGTTGGTTGAATGGTTTAGAGGACTTTCTGTGACTTTTAGAACTATGTTAAAAAAACCTGTTACCAGACTTTACCCCCACGTAAAAAGACAGCCGTTTCCAGGATTTAGGGGAAGACAGGCTTTAGTGAGAGATCCAGATAAACTTAAAGAAAGATGCATTATGTGTTTAAGATGTAAAACGGTATGCCCATCCAACTGTATTATCGTTGAGGTTGGCAAAGATGAAAATAATGCGAGGGTGTTGAAAAACTATTCTATAGATGCCACCAGATGTATTTACTGTGGTTATTGTGTAGAAGTTTGTCCGGTAAACGCCATAGTTTTAACTGAACACTATGAGTATCTTGGGGACAAAAGGTCAGATCTTTTTTTCACAAAAGAAAAGCTATTATCTAATTGGGATGAATTTTTGGCTAATTACCCAGGTGATGCCTATTTTAATAAATTCTGGAGACCACCTGGAATGCCAGAGAAAATGCTTACCCCTCAAAAGAGAAATGAAAAGCCAATTGAAATTAAGAAAAAAAATGAGGAGATTGCATGATGACACCAGGATCATATGTTCCAATAGGATACTTGCCAGTTTTATTTATGATGATTGCTGCTTTTCTTTTTGCAGTTGGAATTTTAGTCTTTGGAAGTTTCTTTAGGTTAAGAAGAAGGTATTCTGAAACCTTGATCCCTTATGAATCAGGTAATGACCCAATAGGAGAAACAGGCGAGAGGTTTTCAGTAAAATTTTACATTATTGCTATGTTATTTGTAGTATTTGACGTTGAAATTGCTTTTCTTTACCCATGGGCGATAAACTTTGATAATATTTCTTCTGTAGCTATGATTAGCGTACTAATATTTATAGCAATACTAATTGCTGGCTATGTCTATGATTGGAAAAAGGGAGCATTCGACATGTACCACAGGAGGAAGAGACAATGACATTAGAAGGGATTTTGCAGATAGTAAAGGATGAATTTAAAGAAAGAATACTTTCTGAGGAAGTTAATTTTGGCCAGCTTAGTATTAGGGTTCCTAAGGACGACAATACAGAGGTTGTTCTTTTCCTAAAGGAACATAAGGATCTGAAATTTGACCATTTAGCCGACTTGTGCGGTGTTGACTATTTTAAATTAAGAGATATTAGATACGAAGTAGTTTACAACCTATATTCAATTCAGTTCAAACACAGGATCAGAGTAAAGATTCAGGTTCCAGAAGATGATATGGAAGTGAATAGCTTAACCTGTATTTTTAAAGGGGCAAATTGGCACGAATGTGAGTGCTTTGATATGTTTGGTATAAAATTTAGAGGTCATCCAAACCTTAGGCGTGTCTTTATGCCTGAGAATTGGGTTGGGCATCCTTTAAGAAAAGATTATCCTCTCAAAGGTATTGGAGTGTGGGAAGACCACGAAAAGCTCCTTAAGAAGATTAAAGACCTCTCTAAATTTGAAGTTAGGAGGAGGGGTTAAATATGTTAATGGATATTGTAATTTTAATAATTAAAGTTGCTGTAGTTTTAGGGGTTGTATTGTTGCATGTTGCTTATGCAGTTTATTTTGAAAGAAAAATATTAGGGCATATGCAATCAAGGCTTGGGCCTACAGAAGTAGGACCTCTTGGATTGTTCCAGCCCTTTGCTGATCTTATAAAGTTGTTTTTTAAGGAAGATAATATTCCGCTTGGCGCTGATAAGGTTTTGTTTACTATTGCACCAGTGATAGTAGTAACTTGTGTAATGACGTCCTTTTCGGTTATTCCATTTGCAGCAGGTTGGGTGCTGGCAAATATAAATGTAGGTCTATTACTTGTTTTGGCTATGGGATCATTAGGGGTATATGGAATAATCATTGCTGGTTGGTCATCAAATTCAAAATATGCCTTTTTAGGCGGTTTAAGATCCAGCGCACAGATAATAAGTTACGAAATTCCTATGGGTATTGCTCTTCTTGCGGTTTTAATTATGTCCGGATCACTTAATCTATCCGATATTGTATATGCTCAAGAGAAACTTCCTTGGGGAATGTTTATTTTCCCGCAAATACTTGGCTTTTTTGTATTTCTCGTTTGTGCTTTAGCTGAAACAAACAGAACTCCCTTTGATTTGCCTGAAGCAGAAACGGAGCTGGTTGCAGGATATTTAACTGAATACTCTGGATTTAGATGGGGGCTTTTCTTTCTTGCAGAATATTCAGCGATGTACGTTATGTCATCGATGCTCTCCATTTGCTTCTTAGGTGGTTGGACTCTTCCTCCGTTTTTGACGAATCTTTTCCCAATTTTAAACTTAATACCAGGCATTGTTTGGTTTTTGCTTAAGGTTTATATGTTTATGTTCTTTTATATATGGATAAGAGGTACTGTTCCTAGATATAGGTTTGATCAACTGCTTAAAATTGGGTGGAAATTTTTGCTACCGCTTAGCCTAACAAACTTGTTTGTAATTATGATTATAAAGAAGGTGTTTATGCCATGAGCGTGCCTCTATTATTTTTTTCCTACTTTGCTTTGGCTACCATAGTTTTATCCTTGATTGTGATAACTAGAAAGAACTATATACATGCTGTTTTGTGGACGCTGCTATTATTTGTACACATCTCAGGTATATATCTTTTCCTTAATGCTGAGTTTTTTGCTATGATTCAAATGATAGTATACGCTGGGGCAATACTTGTAATGCTGATTTTTGTAATAATGCTTTTAAACGTAAAGCATGAGGATCATCTTAGCGATGTCAGTTCTCTTCCAATTCCGAAAGCATTTCTTGTATTTTGCGTTTTAGGCGTGTTAGCATTTACACTTCAGGTTTCATATCTTAATTCTACTGGAAAATTTTCTATTGATTTAGTAAATAAAATTTCAGATGCAAAGCTCTTAGGTCAGGTTTTTTATTCTGAGGCCAACTTGCCGCTTATTATTATGGGCGTGGTGCTTTTTGTCCCAATGATTGCTGCTATCGTCTTGGCCGGGAAAAGGAGTGATGAATAGATGGTGCCTTTAAACGCATATCTGATGCTTGCCGCTGCCATTTTTTCTATTGGTTTGATTGGCTTTATTACAAGGCGTAGCATTATTATGATGCTTATTTGCGTGGAGCTGATGCTGAATGCTGTAAACATAACTTTGATTTCTTTAAGCCACTATATGCAAGATTTTATGGGACAAATTATTGCTCTTTTAATTATTGCAAATGCAGGTGCAGGAATGGCTACGGGCTTAGCCCTTCTAATAAATGCATACAGGCTAAAGAAAACTGTAAAGATAGATCTCTTTAGGGATTTGCGAGGTTAGCGTATGGAATATTTACCTCTGATAATAATATTAACTCCATTACTTGCAATACCTCTTATTTTCTATAGCGGAGAAAGAAATAGAAACTTAAGAGAATTTTGGTCGATATTGGCCAGCGTGATAATGTTTCTTCTTGTTTTATCCCTTCTTCCTTCTGTGTTACAAGGAAAGGACTATCACTTTACGCTATTTCAATTATTACCTGGAATATCCTTTTCTTTCAGGGTTGATGCTTTAGGATTCCTCTTTGCTGTTGGAGCATCTTTCTTATGGATCTTGACTACATTTTATTCTATTGGTTATATGCGAGGCCACAAAGAGCTTAACCAAACTAGATACTTTTCATTTTTTGCAGTTGCACTTTCTACTACAATGGGGGTTGCTTTTTCTGCTAACCTATTTTCAATGTTTCTTTTTTACGAAGCCTTGACCCTTGCAACATATCCATTAGTAGGTCATGGAACAGACGATGAAGCAAAAAGGGGTTCTAGAAAATACGTTATTTATCTTTTAGGCGCAGCAAAGCTTCTTTTAGTTGCTGCAATTGTAATAACCTATAATCTTGCTGGTACCTTAGAATTTCATTATGGAGGTATTTTCCCTCAGTCGGTTATTACTCAGAAAGTGTTGCTATCAATATTATATTTAATGTTTATTTACGGTTTTGCAAAATGCGCTATTATGCCGCTTCACGGTTGGTTGCCTGCTGCTATGGTAGCTCCTACCCCAGTAAGTGCACTTCTTCATGCAGTAGCTGTTGTTAAGACTGGCGTATTTACAGTATTGAGAGTTACACTTTTCATATTTGGAGCACAAACCTTAGCCTCCCTTTGGGGAAGAGATGTGGCAATCTTTATGGCAGCGTTTACAATAACTATGGCCTCAATCATAGCTTTAACCAGAGATAATTTAAAGGCAAGGCTTGCATATTCGACGATAAGTCAACTCTCTTATATCCTATTAGGTGCGTTTATGCTTACGCCAAGTGCCCTTATTGGTAGTATATTTCATATAACTACTCACGCCTTTGCTAAGATTACGTTATTCTTCTGTGCTGGTTCTATAATAGTTTGTTCACACAAAACTGAGGTAAGCCAGTTAAGCGGTCTTGCTAAGAGGATGCCAATAACTATGACTGCATTTTTTATAGCCTCTTTAAGCATGATTGGCATCCCATCATCTGGTGGCTTTATTTCCAAGTGGTTTTTATTGAACGGTACTATGCAGATGCACTCTACGATACTTTTGTTTGTGTTTCTTCTTAGTACAGTGCTTAATGCGGGTTATTTTTTACCCGTTGCGTATAAAGCATTTTTTGAAAAGGAAAATGTTGACGAGCACTCTCATCATTACACGAAAAAAATTATAGAGAACCCATTTATGGCTGTGCCATTAGCCATAACTGCTGTAATTAGCATTTTGCTTGGATGGTTCCCTGAAATTTTCTTGCATCTTGCAAAAATGGTTCTTGCTGGGTTCTAAATGATTAACGAAGAGTCTGAATTCAAGGAGTAGGAGGGTTTTATGAAACAAGATCATGAAGAGCCATTGATGGAACTAAAACATGATCCAAAACCAGGTTTTCCAGTTATTTTTGCTATAGCTTTTATTATAGGAGTCTTGTATCTAAGTTACATTTTGTTAAATGGAAATTATAGGATAGTCTCACATCACTAAAAGAAGGGAGGAAAAACGTTGAACCCATATAAATTTTTTGAAAAGCCAAATAGTTTGAAGATTACCCTTATAGTTTTATTTACATTTTTGGCTATAGTTACTGTGCTTGATCTTGTAATTCCTAAGGAAGCAGAATATGGCTTTGAGAAATTCCCCTCCTTTTTCTCAGTTTATGGGTTTGTTGCATGTGTTGTTTTGGTTCTTGCAGCAAAGTATATTCTAAGGCCTATTGTAAAGCGCAAGGAGGACTATTATGACAATTAGCTTTATGCCACCATTTTTGATATTTCTAATTGGAGCATTTTTTGCGCTTTTTCTTAGAGGGAAGGTGTTAAAGTGGTGGATAATCATCGTTCCAGCTGTAGCTTTAGTTAATGCCTTCTTGTTACAAAAGGGATTTGTTTACAACGTTCACTTTATTGGGCTCGATCTAGTTCCTTTGAGAATAGACGCTCTTTCATACGTTTTTGGATTGATATTTTGTATTATAAGTTTGTTAAATTCTATTTATGCATATGGCCTTGATGATTATCGTCATCACGTAGCTGCGCTCTTAACAGAGGCTACAGCACTTGGTATTGTATTTGCCGGAGATTATTTTTCCTTGTTTCTATTTTGGGAGTTGGAGGCACTTTCAACTTCGTACTTGATAGCTATAGGCGGCAGAAAGGAATCCGCAAAGGCCTCTTTTAGATATCTTTTAATGCACGTAACAGGCGGCGTGTTCTTGTTGGGTGGAATACTCCTTCATTTCTACCAAACTGGTTCAATAGCCTTTAACTATTTAGGTTTGACAGACCTGGCGTCTTTACTTATTTTGATAGGTTTCGGTATAAACGCTGTATTTCCACTTATTCATACTTGGCTTCCTGATGCGTATCCGGAAGCAAGCTATGCTGGTACGGTAGTTTTAAGCGCATTTACGACAAAATCTGCAGTTTATGCTCTAGCTAGAGCATTTCCGGGAACCGAGATATTAATTGTTGCAGGTGTTATAATGACTGCTTTTCCAATATTTTTTGCAGTTATCGAAAACGACATGAGAAAGGTTCTTTCTTATTCTCTAATCAACCAGGTAGGTTTTATGGTAACGGGTATTGGCATAGGAACTGAACTTTCCTTGAACGGAACTGTGGCACATGCCTTTGCGCACATCCTTTATAAGGCACTGCTCTTTATGTCGATGGGCGCGGTTTTAAAGCAAACTGGCAAGATAAGAGCTACAGAATTGGGGGGATTGTTTAGAACTATGCCCTGGACACTGACCTTCTGTATTGTAGGGGCAGCGTCTATATCTGGAGTTCCATTAACAAGCGGTTTTGTAAGTAAATCTATGATCGTTGCAGCGTCTGCTCATCAGGGATTAACTATTGCTTGGTTTATGCTGCTGTTTGCATCTGCTGGTGTATTTCACCACTCTGGCATTAAGATTCCATTTTTTGCGTTTTTCTCGCACGATTCAGGGCTTAGACCTAAAGAGGCACCATTCCATATGTTGCTTGCGATGGGAATAGCTGCCTTTCTTTGTATCGCAATAGGCGTATATCCTTGGGCTCTTTATTCTATACTTCCTTACCCGGTCCATTATATTCCATATGCGCCAAATCACATTATGGAAATGGTTGAGCTGTTAGGATTTTCTGCCCTTGCGTTTACACTGCTTATGTTATCAGGGATATATCCTCCAGAAATGAGGGCTATTAATCTTGATTTCGATTGGTTTTATAGAAGGGGCTTGCAGTTATTTATGTACATAGATAGAAAGGTATTGGTTGAATTTGAGGATAAAGTGGTAAATACCGCATACGAATGGCTATTTTTAAACCCATTGATGGCTTTTGCGAAATTTTTGAAGGGTGTGGACACATACGTTATTGATGGGACGGTCAATGGTAGTGCGAAAACAACATATTCAGTTAGTAAATCTATAAGAAAGCTCCAAACGGGGAATCTTCAGGATTATATGATTTTGTTTATCATAGGTATACTTATTCTCGCTTGTGTAATTATATTATTGAGAGGGGGGATTTAAGTGAACTATCCAATATTATCTCTTACTCTTTTAATTCCAGTGATTGGGGCTATTCTAATACTTTTTATGAAAAATTCAACGCTAATAAAATCAACCGCATTGGTTTTTGCACTGCTAGACTTTTTTGTATCATTGCCGCTATGGTTTTTGTTCGATAAAAATTCTCACTCTATGCAGTTTGTTGAAGTTTATCCGTGGATACCCTTTATAAACGCAAGATATGCAGTAGGTGTAGACGGGATATCTGTGTTGTTCGTGTTATTGTCAACCCTTATTACTGTAATATGCGTTAGCGTTTCCTGGAAGGCGATAGATAAAAAGGTAAAAGAATTCTTTATAATGATACTGCTTATGGAGACTTCAATGATTGGTGTTTTTGTATCTTTAGACCTCTTGCTCTTCTACGCCTTTTGGGAAGCTATGCTTATTCCTATGTTCTTGCTTATAGGGGTTTGGGGTGGTCCAAACAGGGTATATGCCTCTATAAAGTTTGTTTTGTTTACGTTTGCTGGTTCTGTTTTAATGTTGGTTTCCATATTGGTGCTTTATTTTGCAGGGGGACACACTTTTAATATCCTTGAACTATCAAAGCTCAATTTACCCTTAAATATGCAAATATTTTTATTCATAGCCTTTACCCTCGCCTTTGCTGTAAAGGTGCCGATGTTTCCACTCCATACCTGGCTTCCCGATGCGCACACTGAAGCCCCTACCGCAGGTAGCGTTATACTGGCAGGGGTATTGTTAAAATTGGGAGCTTATGGTTTCTTAAGGTTTTCTATGCCATTTTTCCCAGAAGCCACTATGATGTTTTTGAGCCTTCTTCAAGTTCTTTCGTTGGTTGCTATTGTATACGGCGCATTTGTAACCTTAAAGCAAACTGATCTAAAAAGACTTATTGCATATTCGTCTGTTTCCCATATGGGTTTTGTAACTCTTGGACTCTTTACCCTTACTCAGATAGGCATGTTGGGTGGAATTTTACAGATGATAAATCACGGCATTGTTACTGGAGCGCTATTTTGCCTGGTTGGCATGATATACGAAAGAACCCATACCAGGCAGATTTCAGATTATGGCGGTCTAAAGCCTGCTTTACCTATATTTATTTTGTTTTATACGTTTTTTACCCTTGCCGCTATAGGCCTTCCAGGAACTAATTCCTTTATGGGCGAATTTTTGATTTTGTGTGGAGCATTTTTGAGATTTATACCGCTAGGTGCATTTGCTGTTTTAGGAATTATTCTTGGGACTACATACATGATTTGGCTTTATTACAGAGTTGCATATGGTAACTTGAATGAAAAGATTAAGAACCTCATATATGATTTGGGGCCAAGGGAGATCCTTACTTTAATTCCGCTACTTTTATTGGTTCTTTATATAGGTTTTCAGCCCGGCGTTTTCACATCATATATGCAGGCCTCGGTATCGAATTTGATTGCAACTAAATTTAATTCTACGCTATTGGCTCATACTTTACCCTTAGTGGGGTGGATAAGATGATGACATTTAAGATTATTGCTCCAGAACTCTTTTTGATTGCGTGTTCAATTTTTATCTTTCTGTCTGCTCTTTTTATTAGAAATAGAAAAACCTTTTCTATCCTTGCAATATTGGGACTCTTAATAACAGGAGTATGGAAATATTCGCTTCACGGAAGTGGTTTTAACTCATCATTTTCGGTTGAACCATTTGGCGTTTTAGGTAGTTGGATTATTATCCTAATAGCTATTTACGTAATATTGATTTCAGTAGATGACCTTGAAATACCTGATAGCAGTTATGGAGAATTTCTAACTCTTATTTTGACCTCTGTGGTAGGTATGCTCTTTATGTTGGGTGCAAGAGATCTAATAGTGTTATATTTGGGACTTGAAACTCTATCTTTGTCGCTTTATATACTTTGTTCTTTTTATAAAAGAAGCCCACTTTCAAGCGAAGCAGGCCTTAAATACTATCTAATGGGAACTGTAGCAACTGCGATTTTGCTATATGGCATAGCGCTAATTTACGGTGCAACTGGAACTACGAACTTTTACGAAATAGCAAGGTCTATGTCTGTTACAAGAGTTTTGGCCGATCCCATGCTTATTGCAGGAATAATAGCTGTAATTATAACCTTTAGCTTTAAAACATCAGTCATACCGTTTCACGCTTGGACTCCTGACACCTATCAGGGAGCTCCAACACCAATAACTGCTTTTCTTGCCACCGCTCCGAAAACAGCACTGCTTTTGGCATTTGGAAACTTTTTTGTAGGCAGCCTAGTTCCTATTTGGGTTGAACCAAAAACGGCTCTGATAGTTCTTTCAATACTAACCATGGTTGGAGGTAACCTCTTAGCCCTTTCACAAAAAAGCGTTAAGAGATTGCTTGCATTTTCGTCAGTTTCTCATGTGGGATATATGCTTCTCGGGATAATAGTAGGCACTTCTGATGGGTTAAACGCAATCTTAACCTATCTTATTGCCTATGCAATAATGAACCTTGGAGCCTTTGGCGTTGTGTTCATGTTGAAAAATGGTGATGATATGGACACGTACAATGGTCTTGCAAAAAGATACCCATATCTTGCTGGAATAATGATGATATTTATGTTTTCTCTTGCAGGAATACCGCCAACTGTTGGATTTATTGCGAAATTTCAGTTATTTTTGGCAGCTGTAAATGGTGGCCTTACTTCATTGGTAATTGTTGCAGTTCTGATGACTATAACTAGTGCATTTTATTATTTAAGGATTGTGATGAATATGTATATGAAGGAGCCAACTGTAGAGACAGAGGTTATCTCAAGCGATTTTACTAAGGGCTTGGTGCTTAGTCTTTCTATACTCGTAATAGTATTGGGCACACTACCATCGATATTTATTCACTGATAAATAAATATTTTCTTAGCCGCAAGAATGAATTTTAATTCTTGCGGCTTTTTTATTATTTTTATTATCTAGAGCGGTTTACAGAATATATTTTTGCACTCATTTAGAGATAGAGCGATGAAATTGTTATCGATCTGAAAATTGACAATATCTTGATAGGAGTGAACCCTTTTTATTTTTGAACCATTTTTTAAATCGAGTATGGCTAGTTTTTCCTTGTTAATTTCGTCAAGGTTAATGTGAACTATTAAGGCCTCTTCGCCGTCCTTTAATTCATAAAGATTTTTTGTCTTGCTCATATCAACTCTCTCATTTGAGTCAAATATAAATTTTTTAAATTCTTCAAAAATTTCGGGATGTTTTTCTTCAAGCCTCTCTATAAAGGAGATCATCCTTTCCATTCTTCTAAAGGTGTTTGGACTAAAATCATGTTCCAAGAGGCAGGCATCCTTTTGAGCCAAGTTTTCTTCAATTTTTAAGATTCTAACTAAAAAGTTTACTATTGTATTTTTTCTTCTTGATAGATTTTCTGCAAGTATTTTGCCCTTGCTGGTTAGTTCTATGTGGCCGTATTTTTCCTGAGTAACTAGATTTTTATTTTTTAAGGATTCAATCGCAGACACCACTGAAGGAGTCTTTACTTTGAGCTGTTTTGCAAGATCTCTTACTCTTGCAATTCCCTTTGATTGATTTATATCGTATATAGTTCTAAGATAATTTTCCAAACTAGGTGTTAATTCTAAGTGATTGTCATTTATATTAATTTCATCTGTACAGGGTTTTTCCAATTTATTCTCCTGCTTAAAATCGTTTTGGTTATTTATATTATAAACCAAAGTTTACTTTTAAAAGATATATTATATATTGTTGTGTTACCCCTATTTGTATTATATACTTCATATTAGGCATATAAGCAAAAATCTTATTATGGAGGATAAAATAAGGGATGCTTAAGATTTTGTGTCCTTTTTAATTGACGCTTAACATCTGCATTGTATAATTAAAATTGGGGAGTTATATGGTGATTTATTAAGTCAAAAATTTGGAGGAAGCGATGGGATGTTTTATTAAGAAATTTAGCTTTTTGCTGTTTTTGATGTTAATTGTAGCGTTTGGTTTTGCAGGAGTAGCAAATGCAGATTCGAGCGGCTTGAGTTCAGGTAAGATAGCGCTTAGTACTAAGATGAGCTCAAGTATATTCCTGCAGCCAGTTTCACCAGATAAGAAGATCGTATATGTTAGCGTAAAAAACACATCTACTGCTACGGGTATGGATTTTAAAAAGGAGCTAGTTGCTGAATTGACAAACGAGGGTTATAAAATAACGGATAATCCTGATGATGCCAACTTTATGCTAATGTCCAATGTTCTTTATATTGGTAAAGAGACAAAAGATTATACAATGGAAGGTGCTCTAGCTGGTGGATTTGGTGGCGCTCTGATAGGTTCAGCATTTAATCCAAGTGACAAGTATACGGGAACTATTGCTGGAGGAGTAATTGGCGCTCTAGCTGGTGCTGCCATTGGTAATTCTATTAATTCTGATAAGTATATGATGGTTGTAGATGTGCAAGTTGAACAAAGGCAGCCTGGTACTCAGACGGAAACTACTACTAACGCAACTCAAGGCACGGCTACTACAGAGACCTCTAGCAACTCTACTATTAAGGATTGGGCTATATATAGGGATAGAGTAGTGTCTGAGGCTTCTGGTACAAATATAAAGTTTGATGATGTAGAGCCTATATTAAAGCAGCAGTTAGCTCACGCAATAGCTAATTTGCTTCCATAATTTTTATATAGAGCAAAAAA
>NZ_JBRCUV010000002.1:0-5779 GCF_053498235.1 Thermodesulfobium sp. | reverse complement strand
CTGGTTTGTTCTTTCTAATCCATAATTTATAGCAATATAGTTCAGTATAGAGACTATGTCTTCAATTGAAAAGTTCTTATTAGTTTCTAGTATATTATAAATTAAACTAAAAAAGTTTTTTAAGGGCTCTATAAAATTGCTCTTAGCATATTTCATAGCTGCAATTGAAAAAAATAAATTTATGTTTTCTTTTAGATCTTTCTTTATCTTTTCATCTGAAATACTGTTTGTATCAAACAGTATGTATTTAAATTTTGGTAGATATCTTTTGATAAAAGAAAGGTCTTTATCAGATTTTATTGATTTGAATTGATCTAAGAAATCTTCTGATATATTCCACTTTTTCTTTCCATGATAAAAGACTATAGGGATTATGGGTATCATTTCTTTATTTTGTTTTAAATTTGTTTCCCATGTTACTACCATATAGCTTAGTATCTGAAGAAGGACAAATCTGTCTAAGTCTGACTTGTGTTCAAATATTATGTATAACATAGACTTATTTCCATTAAAGTTGCATTCAAAAGATATGTCCAATTGATATTTCTTATACTCTTTTGATAATTTTTCGTTGTCTATTAGCTTAAGAGATTCTATATCTATGTTTTTTCTTACATCATATGGAAAAAACTTTTTTATAAACGTTCTTGAGGAAGTTTTTCATAGTACCCTGAGCATCTTGCTCGGGGTGTATTGCTTTTGACGTTCTTAAAAGCTACCAAGCAGGGTGCTTGGCATAATAAAGGACACCCTCCATTCTATTATTGACAAATTATCTATTGACTATTTGTCATTTTTAATTTACTATATTGACAATTAATCAAAAGGGGTGATGCAATTTGCTTGTGCTCACTTAGTTTTTGGCTTTAAAAACAAACAAAATATTATGGAGGTTCGAAATGAATAAGTTAAAAAGTGCTTTACTTGCTGGCTCTTGCTTGCTTCTGACTGCAAATGCAGCATTTGCAATGGATATCAAGGGCAAAGTTATTGATGCTGAGACTGGCGCTACTCTTTCCGGCGCAGCCGTTGACTTGAAGGATAGCTCTGGAAATGTGTTACAGGAAGTAACAGCTGACAGTGCAGGTAGGTTTCTCTTTCAAAATGTCAATGCTGGAAGTTATTCAGTCGAGGTTAAAGAACAAGGATATGTTGGAGTTGACAAATCCGTTACTATTTCTACCAAAAACAAAAATGTTACTATAAAAGCAGTTTCTGCTTCTGGCACTGTTGAAGTAACAGGTAAGGTTATGGATGCTAGCGGTAACGGTATTGGTGGTGTTAAGGTTCAATTAATGAAACAAGACCCAAGATTTGGAAACTCAAACCTTGCTAAATATGTAATAGATCAAGCAACTACTGCTCAGGACGGGACATATACACTCAAAGCTATAAAGCCTTCTGATTCTTCTACTTATACCTACTTCGTAAGAGCATTAGGACATGGAATTTTAAACACAAAGGCTACAGGTGAATTTCAAGTAAGTAATGCTACTACTTCAATTTCAAATGAAAATATAACAGTAGATGTTCTACCAACTACAACAGCGACTATTACAGGACAAGTTCTTGACTTTGCAGGCAATCCAATTGCTAATGCTAAGGTAACAGCTCCTATTAGAGAAACAGGATATCCTGAAACAGTTACAAATGCTAATGGTGAATTTAGCTTGCAAGTTCCTGCTAACGGCACATTGCAAGTTCCTATCAGAGTAACTAAATCAGGATATAAGCCAATAAGAGAAGTAATAATTCCAAATGCTAATACTACACTTGCTTTGCAAACTATAACGCTACAAGCCAAGTAAGAAATACAATGCTGGCTAGTCTCTTTGGCTAGCCAGCAGATAATAAAGATTGTAATGGAGGAAAAAATGGGTACTTTTTATTATATCTTAAACAATTCAGGATTAGGTGAAAAATACATAAAAGGGATGGAGAAAAAGAGATATGGTATATATATAGACAATCCTACTCCACCTATTACCTGCATCAAATACATCTTGAAAAATCTTAATGTTGAAACAAAAGGGTTGACGCACTATGAATTAGCCGAAGAGTTAAAGAGCATAAATTTGCCTTTTTATATTAATCACGGTGAAAAACTTACAGATAGTTTCGCAATATTCCTTCAAGCAATGCTTGAAAATAGCGATGTATATACAAGCTGCACAACTGTACCTAGTGGTAAAATCATTCCTACGTTCTTTAATAATGGAAAAGAGATAAAGCTTTTTGGCGAGAAGGATAAAATTATCAAATATATTGAGAAAAAGTATAAGATTTCAAATAGGCAAGCATATCATATATATACGCTTGCCTGCGGCAATCTAAACGGTGCAGAAGAATTAGCAAGGCGCTACACTGAAGGCGAACCACTGCATTCTCTAAGATATGAAGGAGCAAGATATATTTCAATTGTGCCTATACTTCTTGGTTTTGGCTTTGTGTTTATAATGCTTAGATTCATTGCTCTTGGTTTAAACGATGAAGATACGTATATTTTTGCTGGCTCAATGGGCGCAATGTTTTTCCTATTTAGGTTCATATATTACCAGTATTTAAGAAAGAGTATCTAAAATTGTTGACAAGTCTGTGGATAAGTTGTTGATAACTTGTGGATATCATGTGGATTATTTTGTTAATTTTTTTAATTTCATTTAGTAATATAGCAGATGCAAAAATTTTAAACGCAGAAATAACATATAATAAAATTAACTTTAGCGCAGAAACTGACTATATGACTTATTCAATAGGTGACACTTCAATACAATGTGGACACTATCAGAAGTCAGGTCAGGGAATATCATTTAAAGAGAAAGATAAAGGCTTTGAATACTTCACAGGAAGTGTTTATCAGTATCCAGACGAAGAAAGAAGAAATCTACTATCAACTCCAAAATCAAAATATCTACAACAATATTATTTTGCTGTAGCTGATAACTCTGATGAAGATGGACTTCACTATTTCTATATAGACAGCACTGATAAAGATAAAAAGACTGAGAAATTAATTTTTGGGACTAGATACGTTAATAATGAATTTACTACTTCAATCGGATCGGAGTTTGACAAGAATACAAAAGCACTTACAGGCAGCAGCATATATAATAAATTTGAACACAAAAGGCTAAGGATAGAAAATTACTTCTCAACCGTAAACTCTGAAGTAACAAATAAAAAAAGCCTTTATATCAGCCAGGAAGTTAACTTTTTTAGTGTTAAATCTAGTCTATCAACAAATTTTAATAAAGGTTATCCAACATATCAGATATCAAGCTATAAAAGTATATTTGGCTTTAATATAAGGCACACTATAACAAAATCAAATAAGTTATTATCTACTCTTATGATAGACAAGTATTTTAATATTTCTGACTTTAATAACAGCATCTCATTTAATATCCAGACAAATGGCAGTGCTTTATTCTCTGTATCAGTAGAGAAGGATTTAGGAAACGATGACGAGCCAATTACAACTAGTTTTTATTCAAACATAGCAAGACAAAATCATCATATAAGCACAACATTTGAGTTATCTGCAAGTGATAAAAATAAGATTGTAGGATTATCTTATTATGATAAGTCGCTAACTCTTAAAGCAGGAATAAGGGTATTTAAGATATCTGATGTTAATGGGTTTCTGACTGCAAACATTCAAAATAAAAAACTATTTCTTGGTATAACAATATGAGACTACTTTTAACTATTTTCTTAATTGTTTTCATAACAAGAATTGCCTTTGCAAACGAGTTAATTACTTGTGATGAGTATATTAGCCGCAATAATCAATACATAACAGCACTAAATGAGTTAGAAAAGGCAAAAATAAATTTAGATATCCAAAAAAAAGAATTAAAGAAAGCATCAGAGCCAGAGATACATTATCACTCAGGATATGATCCAGGAAAAGGATATATCACATCAGGTGTATCAGTATCAGGAAACATTACGGATTTATTCTTTAACACGAATACAAACAAAGAAAAGATTAAACTTGCTGAGATTGAAGTAAAGCAAAAACAATCAAACTTAGATGATATAGAGAGAAAGCTAAAGATTGAATACACGGCTAAAATAAATGAGATTGAAAGGCTAAAGTGTTTACTAGAAAGCCTAAAGGCTCAGCTAAGACTAAAGGAAACGCAAGAAAAGATAGTGCAAAATAGATTTGATGCAGGACTTATTACCAGGGATGAGGTGGAAAGGGTGCAGTCAGAATTAATTGACATTAAATCAAAAATATATCAAAATAATGATGATATAAAAATAAAAGAAATGGAGCTGTCAAGATGAGCCTATACACTCATTTAGTTTTCTCGCTTTTTTTTGTTCAACTTTTCAGAATACTTTTACCGTATGACGTGAAAGTGAACATATTCTTTTACTTGATGGCAGTAATTGGCAATCTAATTTGCTTTACTCCAGATGTAGCCCAATATTTGTATACAAGATACAATCTTGAAAGTCTGGATAAAAAATTAACAGAAAAATTAGGCTTTTCTTGGTTGTCTAAAAATATCTCTTATATAGACTTCAAAGATTTCTTTAACTCGATTTTATTTCTAATAGTGTTTTCAATATTTAGCTATACCTTCGCATATATAATAAGGCTTGATTTTATCTATATAACCTGTTCAGTAATAGGCGTTATTTCTCATATGATTTGTGAGAGCTTCTCTGTGTCAGGAGTAAGGCTATTATTTCCAGCATTTATAAGATTTTCTCTTGTCACAAAGAAAGATAGTTCTTTCAGGGGCTTTGTGCGCGGTTCAAAAGCTGAGAAGATTTTAGCGCTAATTTTTCTGATACTTTTTCTATTGTTATTACCAATTGATAGCTACAAAAAGATAATTCACTCAATAATTCAAAATCCAGTAGGTGCTTTATCTGATGTAAAGTATGAATCATCAGAGAATATAACTCTTGTTCACGTGAAAGGTATCCACAACATAACACACGAACGAATAGACAAAGATTTTAAGGCTATAGGCTGGATAGGTGCGAATTCAGTTGTGGTTGAAGATTTGGAAACAGGTAAACTTTATAGTGTAGGTAAAGGCTTAACCGATCAGATCCAACCTTTCTCTATGGAAGAAAAAACAGGAGCTAAGGTAATACTATCAAATCAAACTGTTTCAGTTCACAACACAAATATTAAAAAGATAATCTCTATGCTTGATAGTAAGATCTCAGATCCAAATACAAGTGTGTATATCACAGGAGATCTTTACACAGATGATGAACACTATCACGTAACTACTTATCCTACTGAATACAACCCAATAAAGCAAAATCAAAAGCATTTAGAATTGCAATTTGCAAGGTTAGACGACCTTGACAGGTTAAGAAATACACACATCACAAGCGGAAAGTTAGCATTGCGATTTGAGAAGCCAATAGAAACTGGAATTGCACACGCTGGAGAATTGAACTACAACAAAACAAATAAAACTGCTACTGCTGATGACATTTCTGATGATACACACAGAATTAAGATAAGCTTTAGTGCTCTTGATATGTCAGATATCAAGGTAAAGATTGGCCAGAAGGTAAAGAAAGGTGATTTACTAGTCGTTTCATCAAAGGATATTGACACATTAGAGTTAGAAAACAAGAAATCAAATATAGACTATTCTAAGTTGAATAACGATATTGCAAAGATAAGAACTAACTACAAAGAAAAGATTGAAGCTAAAGAAAGAGAATTAAAATACAATAAAGAATTATTAGCTGATAATTTAATTTCAGAACAAGCAGTAAAGAATATTGAGAATGA
>NZ_JBRCUV010000001.1:0-12002 GCF_053498235.1 Thermodesulfobium sp. | reverse complement strand
ATCTCTAGTGTTGTTAATGTATTTAATATTTATGTTTTTTTATCAATTGTTATTGTTAACAGTTCATTAAATTTGTTTTTTTTCTTTGTTTTTCAAAAATTTTTTAAAGTTATGCTGGTGAGTAAAGGTGAAAATTAAAAGAAGAGAATTTTTATCAATTGGTTGTTTAGGTCTTCTTTACGCAGTTCTCAATTATAGACTTATATCTTTAGCCATGTTTAGTGGTAGTGAGTTTAAACAGGTAACTATAGATAGCACTACAAGAATTTTTCCACTTCCAGCACCAAGAGGAAAAATTTTTGATAGAAAGGGACTGCCTATGGCATATGATAGTTCAGCACATGCGGTGATGTTTATGGCAAAGGATGAAAAAAATGCAATAGAACTTGCAGATAGCATTGCCCCCATCCTTAATAAGGATTCCATAAAGATTTATAATGCTGCTAAGCAAAGTATTGGAAACCCATATCCATACATACTTCATGAAAAATTGGATATAAAACAATATCTAAGTTTGTCAGAGCTTACCTTTAGGCAAAAAGGTTTTAGACTTATAGAAATTCCTATGAGGAATTATCCTTTAAAAAATGTAGGCTGTCATGTTGTAGGTTATGTGGGTGAGGCATCAGAGGAAGACCTTAAAAAATTTTCATATTTACATCCAAATCAGATTGTTGGTAAAACAGGTGTAGAGTTAATAAAGGATAAGGAACTAAGAGGGGAAGATGGTGCAGATATAACAATTGTTGATGCCTATGGAAATATACAAAAGAGATTTGAGGGAACAAAGCCTATACCTGGTGAAAATGTAAAAATTAATATCGATTCTGATCTTCAAGAATTTGCTCAAAAGCTTTTGGATGAGAAACCTGGGGCTGTTGTGGCACTTGACCCAAGAAGCGGAGAGATATTAACCCTTGCTAGTTCTCCAGATTTTGATCCCAATGAGATGGTTTATGGCATGTCACAAAAAGAATGGAATGAACTTCTAAAAAGGGATCATCCCTTTATTAATAGGGCTCTTTCGGCTTTTCCTCCAGGTTCTACTTTTAAAATAGCTGTTAGTGTTGCAGCTTTAGAAGAAGGAGTGACCACTCCAGAAGAGTTGTTTTATTGTCCTGGATATTTAAAAGTTGGAGATCATACCTTTTATTGTTGGCTTCCTGGAGGGCATGGTCACCTTCATATTGAAAAGGCAATTGCACAATCATGTGATGTAGTTTTCTATACTCTTGGTTTAAGATTAGGACCTGAAAAAATAAGATATTATGCGAATAAATTTGGTATTGATTTGCCTAGTGGGCTGAAACTTCCAGGCGAAGAAATAGGTTTTTTGCCTACAAAAGAATGGAAAGAAAAAGAATTTAATGATGTTTGGTATGATGGAGATACGGTAAATATGTCTATTGGTCAAGGATTTGTTCGTACTACTCCCTTGGATGTAGCTAGGATGATGAGTATTTTCGTTAACAAAGGAAGTTTTTCAGGATGTAAATTAATTAGTGGTTCAGATTCATCTTATGAGGGTTTAAAATTTAGCGATAAAACTTTTGAGATAGTAAAAGAAGGCCTAAGGAAAGCAGTTTTGGAAGGTACTGCTCAAATTTTGAATAGCGATAAGTATACTGCAATTGCAAAAACTGGTACTGCTGAAGATCCTCCGAGAAAAAAACCCCATTCATGGATAGTGGCAGCAGCTCCATCTGATTCTCCTGAAATTGTAGTTTGTGTGTTTTTCGAACATATTGGCGAAGGGGCATCGTTTGCCGGACCAGTTGCCAAATCTTATCTTGATTATTATTTTTCAAATCCTAGTTTGAGGGAAAGATAATGGAAAAGAATAAAAAATTTCGCCTAATAGGTAGCAGAGGAGCTCTTAGACTTATAATAGATGAAAAGCCCTCTTTAACAGATATAACGACGTATGTAAAATCCTTTTTTGAAAATAATAAAACCTTTTTTAAGGGTACCAAAATAATTTTTGAAATACAGCCTTTATGTGATTTGGACCCATCTTTCATTGAACAGTTAAAACTTAAGCTAGCTCGTTTTCAAGAGATAGATACATTTAAGGTTTATGAAGACAAAGATGATCAAAATGAAGTTGAAGACAACGATTTTAAAGTTTATGAATACAAAATATGTTTTGATAGAATGAATACAAAATATATTTTTAAAAGTTTAAGATCTGGACAAAAGATAGATTATGAGGGAAATGTTATAATTTTTGGAGATGTAAATCCTGGTTCAAAGATTTCGGCTGGTGGTTCTGTAATAGTTTTGGGTAGTTTGAAGGGAACAGTACAAGCTGGAATTTTGGATAGCTCTTCTATTGTTTTTGCATTAGATTTTGATCCAATGCAGCTTAGTATTGCAGGTGTATTGGGTACTTTATCGAATAATGATGAAAGTATTATAAGAAATAGTAATATGTTTGCGTACTTTAAGGATAATAAAATTAACGTAGAACCCTGGATAGGGAGAAAATTTTTGATAGGGGAGTGATATTTTGGGGAAGTGTATAGTTGTAACTTCTGGTAAAGGTGGAGTTGGTAAGACTACTACTTCGGCTAATTTGGGTGGTGGTCTAGCAAGTTTAGGCAAATCAGTGCTCCTTGCTGATGTGGATATTGGATTAAGAAATTTGGATATTATTATGGGTCTTGAGAAGAGAATTGTTTATGATGTGATGGATGTAATGGAAGGAAGATGTAAAATCCAGCAAGCTATTGTTAGAGACAAAAGGTTAAGTACTTTGTATCTACTTGCTGCTTCTCAGATCCACGATAAATCAGATCTTGCTGAACTTATTGATAGGTTTGGAGAAATAATTAAGGGTTTAAAGAAGGAATTTGATTATGTAATTTTGGATTCTCCGGCAGGTATTGAGCAGGGATTTATGGCAGCTTCAAGTTTTGCTGATGAGGCTATTGTAGTAACTACTCCTGAAGTTACTGCGGTTAGGGATGCGGATAGAGTAATAGGCTTGTTAGAGGCAAAGGGAATTAAGGACCACTATCTTATTTTAAATAGATATAGGTATTCGATGGTGAAATCAGGGAATATGCTTGATGTTGAGGATGTTTTACACATATTAGGAATTGAATTGCTTGGCATAGTTCCTGAAGATCCGGAGATTATAACTTTTGCCAATAAAGGTGAACTGGTGGTAACTTCAGATTCGACTGCCGCAGGAAAAGCTTTTCAAAGGATTTCAAGGAGATTGAACGGTGAAAAGGTAGAATTCCCCTCTTTTGAAGAGGATAAAGGGCTATTTAATAAAATTAAAAGCTTTTTTAGAGCTAGGTTGGGTGAGTAAAAAGTGGGGATTTTAGATTTTTTATTTAAAAAAGGTGATAAGAATTCGTCGATAGCAAAAGAAAGGTTACAATTTGTTTTAACATTTGATAGACTTTCAATAAATCCTGCTTTGCAAGAAAAAATTAGAGATGAAATTATACAAGTAATAGATAAGTATATGGAAATAGATAAAGAAGCAGCAAGCGTATTTGTAGAGTCATCAGAGTCCAATGTGAGTCATCTTATTGTAAATATTCCACTTAAAAGAAAAAGATAAAGTTGTTTCAAAGACTAAAAGGTATAATAGCAATAATCGATTTTAAACTTTTCTTGATGGTTACTGCTTTGATTATATGGGGTATTGTAAATATTTATAGTGTTACTTATTCTAATAATTTTTTAACTGGGGGAAATAAATATATATTTGTTATTAAACAATTTGTATGGTATTTAATTTCGGTTTTTTTAATGTTATTTTTTTCCTACATTGGAGAGAGACGTATTTTTGAAAATTCAAAGAAGATATATTTTATAGGAATTTTTATTTTGTTATTTACAGTTGTTTTTGGTCAAGTAGCACTTGGTTCAAGGAGATGGCTTTCGCTAGGCCCTTTTTCTTTTCAACCTTCAGAGTTTTTAAAACTTTTGATTGCAATACATCTTTCAAAGATTTTTTCCTCGCAAAATAAAGCTTATATTATAATTTTTAGTTCGGCTATCTATTCTATAATTCCCTTTATAATCGTATCGCTGCAACCTGATTTAGGCACTGCTTTATCGATTTTATTTTTGTGGTTTGTAGGATTTTTGTTTTATGGTTTTGATTCAATAATATATCTTGTTTTCTTTGCTATATTAATATCTTTCTTCGTTTACTTTTTGAAATTACTTTTAGTTGTACTTGTCCCGCTTATGTTTTATATTTTTATGCGCCTTAGAAAAAATAAATTAACTCTTATTTTAATTTTATTTTTAACAGTATTATCTGGTATTTCTGGACCTATAGGTTGGAATTCATTGCATACATATCAAAAAGAAAGGTTGTTGTCATTTGTAAATCCATTTCAGGATCCTACTGGTGCGGGATATCACATTATACAATCTCAAGCAGCAGTAGTTTCAGGGGGGTTATTTGGGAAGGGTTTTTTAAATGGAGCTCATACTCAACTACATTTTATTCCGGAACAACATACTGATTTTATTTTCAGTGCAATTGTTGAGGAATGGGGACTAGTAGGTGGATTTTTGACGTTATTATTAGAATTTCTGATTGTCTTAAGAATTCTTAAAATTGGATTTGAAATAAAGGGCTATTTGGGCTATTTTTGTATATTATGGGCTTTTTTGCTTTCATTTCATACATTTGTCAATGTGGGTATGGTATTGGGTATAATGCCAGTTACTGGTATACCTTTGCCCTTTGTTTCATATGGTGGAACATTTTTAATGACGAATTTTATTGCCTTAGGTTTAATAAGCAGCATATATTATCACAATAAAAATTGGTCATTTAAATGATTCCTACTGGATATATTTTTATTTCTCTTAGTTGTGTTTTATGGGGACTTTTAGGACCTGTCGCTGAACTCTTGTATAGATCTGGTTTTAATGCAAGTGATGTTGTTTTTTTTAGGTTGTTTGGCGTGTTCTTGATTGGTTTTATACCGCTTCTTAAAGATTTAAGATATCTATATTCAAAAAAACTGATTTATCCGCTTCTTTTGTTTGCATTGTTTACTATTATTGAGTGGTTTTCTTTTTTCACTTCAGTAAAGTTGAACGGGATATTCATTTCTGTTTTACTTTTGTATACAGCTCCATTTTTTATTGTTATATTCGCAAAGTATATTTTTAAGGAAAAATTAAATAAATGGTTAATATTTTGTGTTTTTCTTGGTTTTTGCGGTATGATACTTCTCTTTATAACTAGTTATAATAGTAAGAGTATAATTCCTGGAATAACTATGATATTTGGCCTTGTTTCTGGAGTTTCATATGCAATTAATAGTATATTCGGAAAGTTCTTTTCGAATCGCATATTACCTTTTAAACTTACACTTTATAGGTTTTCTACTGCAACAATGATATACTTACCTCTTGTAAGTCATAATATATTTTTTAGAAGATATACCTTTTCTAACATGTTAGAAATTTTTTATTTGATATTTTTTCCTGGTATATTAGCATATTTTTTGTTTTATTACGGTCTAAGTCGGGTAGAGATTTCAAAGGCGGCTGTCTTTACCTTTATAGAACCATTAGTTGGTAGTATTGCTGCTATAGTCTTCTTTAAAGAATCAATTGGCTACAAGTTTTTTGGAGCTTTATTTATACTTTTAGGAATTCTTGGAATTTTATTAAATCCTCTCTTTTCAAGTAAAAAAAATAAAGTAATTAATTAGTTATGGAAAAGAATAAAATATTAAGTATTGATTCTCTGTATGAACTATTAGAAAAAAGAACTGCCTTTGAGAGAAGAGCAGATCAGATAGAAATGTCAAAGTTGATTTACAAAACTATGGAAAACAATGAAATAACTCTAATTGAAGCCCCAACAGGTATTGGTAAGACATATTCTGGTTTGATACCATCTATAGTAGATATAAGCTTAAACAATTCAAAAATACTTTATCTTACAGCAAAAATTGTTTTACAAGATCAGTTGATAAAAAAAGATTTGCCCAATTTGTACAAAATTTTTGATTTAGATTTTAAATATGGTCTGATTAAAGGTAGATCAAATTATTTTTGTTGGCTTCGTTTTGATGAGGCTATTAAAAACTATGGTCTTATATACCAAGACGAATTAAATTCAATAAGAAATTGGGCAAGAATTTCGCAAGATGGTGATTTAAGTGAATTTGATGATTTTTTGAACAATGAAATAAAGGATATAATATGTGTGGACTATGAAGATTGTCCTGGTAGAAAGTGTCCTTATTTAATTAGTGGGGCTTGTCACTATTTTAGACTTGTTAACTCTTTAAACGATTTGGATATTTTGGTTTCTAACTATCATACGTTCTTTTTTAATTTGATTAATGGTTCTTTCCCATTTAACTACGATCATATTTTAATGGATGAAGCACATCGTTTGCCTGAAATATTGTCGAACGCATGTACAAGACAAATTTCGAAGAGCTTTCTAAACTATTTTTTGCCGCGTGGTATTACCTTAAAGATTGTAAATAGGGAACCTGAAATTTTGTCGCCAATTTTAAATGATTTGAAATCTTTAGAGAATTATATAAATGATCTAAAAATACTTTATGAAAAATTTTTTGATTTGATACAGGAATTTTGTCTTGATCCAAAGGTAAACAAAGACTTAAAAGAAGTAACCTTTCATGAGCCTCTTACTTTTTTAGAGAAAATTGGTAACGAGATATTAGAAAGTTCAAAAAATGTTTTGAGGGAAATTGATGAGTGGGAAAGATTTTTTCAAAAAATTGGCACCAAGGGTCTTGCTGATACAAAGTTAAAGTATTATAAGAAGAAGATTGAATTTTATGCTCTAACTCTTTCTGATTTTTTAAATCTTAATGGTTATCCAAGTTTTTCATATTCCTTTTCTAATGAAAAGGGATATCTTTCTATTAAACCTGTATATGTGAAGGGCATATTTGAAAATTTTTTAGATATTCAGCCTCCAAAGTCTGTTGTTTTATATTCTGCTACTCTTACTCCAGATAAGAAGAACTTTTCTTATTTTGAAAATGAGCTTGGTTGTAAAGCTGGTAATAAGAAGGTTTTTAAAAGTGTTTTCGATTACAAAAAACAGGCAAAGATAATTATTCCTAAAAATTTTGAAATAGATCCAAAATCCTTGTTTTTTTCAATTCAAGTAGCCCAAGCGGTTGAATGCATTCTTGATGATTTTGGGGGACATGCCCTTGTTCTCTTTACATCACAGAAAAACTTAAATGAAACAAAAAGGTTAATAACATCAAAAACTAGAAAGTTTAAATATCTTTTTCAGGGTGAAAAATCAAATATCCAACTCATTGAAGAGTTTTCTAATGATAGCTCGTCTGTTCTTTTTGGGCTTAATAGTTTTTGGGAAGGTATTGACGTGCCTGGCCCTTCTCTGTCCATCTTGATAATTGATAGAATTCCTTTTCCAAATCCTACAGATCCTGTTATGGTTATGAGAGAGAAAAATGAAGGAAGAGATGCTTTTAGTAAAAGTTATTTGCCTAATGCAAAGTTAGCATTAAGACAAGGTTTTGGAAGGCTTATTAGGAGTAAAAACGATTTAGGCGTTTTTATTATTTTAGATTTTAGAATTTTAAAATGGGGTTTTTTGGAACTTTTCAGCCCTTGTGATATTCTATATAGTTGGGAGCCAGATTTAGTTAGAAAATTTATTTGGGAAGGTGAATAATATGCATCCTTATGTCCAACTTGCTAAAGAAGCTGTTGAGCTTTGGATAAGGGAACACAAAAAAGTCGATAATGAATATAAAGATTTGCCCATTTTTAAAAAAAGGAAAGCTTGTTTTTGCACAATTTATAAAAACAAAGAGCTTAGGGGTTGCATTGGCACAATCTTTCCCATATATGATTCCTTATATTATGAGATAATAGAAAATGCGATTAGTGCTGCAACGAGAGATCCAAGGTTTGAACCAGTTGGTGTTCATGAACTAGATCTATTAGAATATAAAGTAGATGTCTTATCCGAAATATTTCCAGTAAAGGATTTAAATGAGTTGGATCCAAAGGTGAACGGAATTATAGTTAAACAGGGTTCAAAGCAAGGCTTGCTTCTTCCTGATTTGGAAGGTGTAGATAGCGTAAGCGACCAAGTTAGAATTGCTAAGATGAAAGCAGGCATTTTCAACAACCTACCTTGTGAGTATTTTACTTTTACTGTTGAAAGGTTTTCTTAAGTAACTGAGAATGGGAGGAAAATTATGAAAAATTTAGTTTTATTTTTAGCTATTGTAACAACAGTTTTAATTCTTGAAGGTATTTCATTTGCAGGACCTGAGTCAAATCCTAGTCTGGAAGGGACTGTAATTTTTACACACGGGACGGCAGCTGATGCTTTGAAGGATTACTTCACTGATTGGATGAAAGGTGATTATGACAAGATGTATCAATATCTGTTGAAAGGTGATAAGAAGATAATATCTAAGGATACCTTTGTAAACGAGTTTAAAAAAGCTGAAGCAGGAGGTTTAAGGCTTGAATCCTTTAAGTTATCGAAAGAAGTTTATAAAACTGCAAGAGGGTACGCAGAAATTAACGTGAAGGTTACCTTTACAGAGAATAATCAGAAATTTGACATTGTTAAAACCATTTCAATGTATGTAGAGGATAACGAGTGGAGGCTTTCTTCTATTCCAATTTATTTCCCAGGTTCTCCAAGTTCAATGTTGCCAGATTAAACGATCATAAAAAAATAATATTTAATTTTCTTTTACTTTGAGGGAGGTATTGTCTTGTCTTTTGAATCTTTAAAGAATGAAGCGAAAGAAGAAATAGAAAAGGCTTCTTCTGTACAAGAAGTTCAGGAAATTTACGCAAAATATCTTGGTAGAAAAGGTTTAATTAATGAATTATTTTCCAAGATGAAAGATATGAACCTTGATGAAAAAAAGAAGATTGGTATGGAACTCAATAGTATAAAGGATTTTATAAATGAAGTAAAAGAAAGTAAGTTAGCCCAAATTAAGGAACGTGAAATATACAATAATCTATCAAAGTTAAGAATTGATACCTCGCTTCCTGGGGATTGTAGAAATATAGGTACTCTACATCCTTTAACGAAGGTAATTGATAAGATAATTAGCATATTTGTAGGTATTGGATATTCAATATTTGACGGGCCAGAAATAGAGAGTGATTATTACAATTTTGAGGCGTTAAATATACCAAAGGATCATCCTGCTAGAGAGATGCAGGATTCATTTTACCTCTCTAACGATTTTTTGTTAAGAACTCATACATCTCCAGTTCAAATTAGAGCAATGCAATCACTAAAGCCGCCAATCAGAATAATTGCACCTGGTAAAACTTATAGAAGAGATGCAAAGGATTCTAGGCATTCTCCTGTATTCCATCAGGTAGAAGGTTTAGCTATTGGGAAAAGAATTTCATTTGCCAACTTAAAGGGAACGTTAGAATATTTTGCTAAGTCCTTTTTTGGCGAAGATTGCGAAATTCAGTTTAGGCCTAGTTATTTCCCTTTTACTGAGCCAAGCGCAGAAGTTGATATAAAATGTATATTTTGTGAAGGTAAGGGGTGCACAATTTGTAGCCATACTGGATGGTTGGAGGTGCTAGGTGCTGGAATGGTTCATCCTAATGTTTTAAGAAATGTTGGTTATAATCCTGAAGAGTGGCAAGGATTTGCTTTTGGGATGGGCCCAGAGAGGTTAGCAATGCTTAAGTATTCTATAAATGATATTAGGTTGTTTTATGATAATGATATAAGATTTATACATTCTTTTATTGGGAATTAAATCTCATAACTGTTTAGAATATTTATTTTATTATTATATAATGAGGAGGACTTGCAGCTTTGAAAGTATCTTTGTCTTGGTTGAGTGAAATTCTTGAAGAATCTCTTGAAGTTCAAGTTGTTTCAAATATATTGCAAAGTGTGGGTATAGAAGTTGAAGAAGTTAATGAGATAAAACCTGATTTTAGCAAGGTTGTAGTGGGCAGAATTATAAATCACGAAAAACACCCAGATGCAGATAGGCTTTTTGTTGTGGATGTTGATTTAGGAGACAGCATAAAAAGAATTGTTACAGCAGCGACCAATTTAAGTGTTGGAGATATTGTTCCTGTTGCGCTTCACGGATCTAAATTATCAACTGGTACTACTATAAAGCGAACCAAGTTGAGAGGCATTTTGTCAGAAGGTATGTTTTGTTCAGCTAACGAATTAGGATTTGGTAGAGATCATTCTGGAATTATGATATTAAACGATGAACAATTTAAAGTAGGAGCAGATCTAGCTTCTGTATTGGGGGAAAGGGACTACTTATTTGAGCTGTCAGTCCCTGCAAACAGACCAGATTTAATGAGCGTTGTTGGTGTTGCTAGAGAAATAGGCGCAAAGTTGAAATTGAAAGTTAATATAAAAGACTTTGAGTGTATAGAATCTAACGATTTATCTCCTATAACAGTCAAGATTGATTATCTAGAAGGTTGTCCAGTATATTTAGGCCAGTGGATTGAGGATGTAAAGATAAAACCATCTAAAACATTTATTGCGGAAAGGTTGAAGAGAGTTGGTATAAGGCCTATCAACAATATTGTTGATTGTACAAATTATGTAATGTATCTTTTTGGGCATCCACTACATGCTTTTGATATGGATAAGATAAATAAAGGGATTATTGTAAGGCGTGCATTTGATAAAGAGAAACTGATATTGCTGGATGGAACTGAAGCTGTTCTAAACGAAAATGATATCGTTATTGCAGATAATTCAGGTTCTATAGCACTTGCAGGAATAATGGGTGCTTCTAATTCAGAGATTTCAACCACAACAACCAATGTTTTTCTTGAGGCAGCAATATTTAATCATGTAAATATTAGAAGAACATCAAGAAGGTTGGGGATAAGGTCTGAGGCTTCTATAAGATTTGAGAAAGGTTTATATTGGAAGGATGTGTCAGATATATTAATTTTTGCTTCTAAAATGATAGCGTCCGTTTCGGGTGGTATATTACATAAAAAAATCGAAATTGACGGGAAGATTCCTGAAAGTACAAAGGAAATATTTTTAGTGCCAGAAAGGGTAAATTCAATATTGGGGACTAGTTTTTCTAAAACTGATATTCAAGAATCTCTACAAAATCTTGGTTTCAAAGTTGAACTTAGGGAAGATGCTTTTAAAGTAAAAAGACCTACTTTTAGATTGGATGTTAAAGAAGCAGTTGATCTCATTGAAGAGGTTGCTAGATTCCAAGGTTTTGAAAAAATTCCGTCTACTCTACCAAGTGAGCCTATGCCTGGTTTTTTGCCTAAAAAAGTAGAAATGATTAATAAAATTAAAAATTATTTTTCAAATAACGGTTTTACTGAAGCTATTAGCGATAGCCTAATCTCAATGGAAGATGTATTTAAAACGAATAAAGTTTTTGTAGAAGGTAAAGGAAATTTAGACAAACCGCTTTTTAACGAAAGTGAGATAATAAAAGTTTTATCGCCACTTTCAGAAGAACACAGCGTATTAAGAACATCAATACTAGAACCACTAACAATGCTCATAAAGAGACACTTTAACAGACAAATTTACGATATTTCGTTTTTTGAATTGGGAAAGGTGTTTAAAAAGTCAGGAGACTCTTTTTTAGAAGAAGACGTTTTAGGCGCTGTTGCTACTGGAAAAAGACATTTAGATCCGTGGAGATTGTCTGTTGAAGATAAAAATTGGTCTTTTTATCCATTTAAAGGGATTTTTGAGAACTTTTTGAGGTTTTTTGGGGTTTCAAATTGGGAGATTTCTTCTGAAGTAGGTTGTATATTTCATCCATCTATATCATGTGCTTTTGTAATAGGCGATAAAAAAATATTAGAATTGGGTGAAGTTAATCCAAGAATTTTACATAATTGGGAGATAAATCAAACGTTTTTATATGCTCAACTTTTTATCGATAAATTTTTTGAAGTACTTGAATTTAAAGATAATAAACATGTATTTTCAATTTTTCCAGCAGCTACCAGAGATATTTCAATGC